>JARLHS010000068.1 GCA_031292115.1 Clostridia bacterium
ACCGCCGAGAAAAGCCGTTTAATACTCATTTTGCAAAAGTGCAAGCACTTTTGCAACTCGCCATCGGCGAGTTTTAGAAAGTAGACTTTGTCTACTTTCTAAATTAAAATTTGTATTATTTGACGGCAGCGCCTTCAATCCCGAAGCTTTTGGCGATGTTGATCAGGGAATCCTTGTTTTCCACTGCAAAGCCTGCGGCAGCGTCGGCCACAAGGTGGAAAAGAATGCCCCCGTTTTCTGCGCAGAACCAGGCGATGACGCGGCCGTTGGCACTTTTGGAGCCGCCGATACTGATTTTACCGCGAAGCCCCGATTCGGTGACCAGATCGGTTTTGAACGGGCTGGAAATCATATCGCTGAAAAACTGCCTGCCTGCCACGTTCGTTGAGGCGAGCACTCTCACAAGGTTGCCGTCGGCGTTGTAGAGCACCACCGTGTCGCCGCCCGGGCTTTCGCGGATGCCTCTGAACCACGATTCCGGTGTCTCGAGGAAATAGTGAAACCGCTTGTTTATGTAAGTTTTGAACGGCTCATAGCTGCTGTACATCAAACCACCCGCCTTCCTGCCCATTATATGCATCGGCGCCCATGCGGTGCATGGCGGCGGCATGACAGGGAGCAGCCGCACTCTTGTCTGCTGCCCGACAGGCAGTTAGAAGGGCGCGGCTGCTATTTATATCGGTCTTAACTTGGGAGTGCCCTCAAGCTGCGTTAAGCAGGCAGTTTCAGCGCAGATCAGGGCTGTGCAGCGGAGCACCGGCGATACGGGCCCTCGAGGCCTCGCTGAAAATTCCCAGGCCAGAAAGCACGATGGCCAACCCCGGTAAAAAGTAAAGATAAAACGCATTGTAGTCGGGCAAGCCAAAAAACAGCAGGATTCCGGCGGCAATCTCCAGTGCCGCGCTCATCAGCAGCACGGGCAGCATGACATGATTGAGCAGCTGTGCGAAGGCGGGCACGCGCGAAAGACCGAGAAACAGCAATATGACGCAGATTACCGGGCGGTAGCCGGTGATGGAGGTGACGTCCGCCGGCGTCATCGCCCAGCCCAGAACGCCATAGAAGATGACGGTGAAGGCGCCCATGATTGTATCCGCAAAGCCCCGATTGTAGAGAAGCAGGCGGATAAAAGCCAATATCATGCAAAGAAGAAGAAGCCAGCTCACATTGAGAATAGCCAGCGCTCTGTCTGCAAAGGAAGGAATGAAGACAAGCGCCAGGCCGCAGGCAAGCGTCGCGAGGCCTGCGCACATCAGAAACCCCGTCTCATGGCGTGCGGTTGCGTTCTTTCGGCTGATAAGCACGGATTTACGGTTCATATTCTTTCCCCCACGAGTCATATGCATCATATGGATTCCAATTTGATTCCAAACATATCGCTGCGGCTGCATCCAACGGATCAGGCGTCTGAGCTGTCGAATCACCGCAGTATTCTATTGTTGACAAGATACGGATTTCTATGCGACAGGGCCGCCGAATAAGCCGTGCAATACTCGTTTTGTAAAAACGCGTCGCGTTTTTACACCCCGCCATTGGCAGGGACAGACAAAGTGAGGATTCACTTTGTCTGTGAAAGATGAGCAATATTGTTGCGAACTGCAGCGAACTGTGGTAATATAGTACCATTCATACCATCAATCGAGGCGCCCTTTTCGTAGGTTCAAGCGTCTCTTTTGGCACACAGGAGGGCATTTCATTCAGAATGCATAAGCTTACGGTTGCCGTGATTTTCGGCGGCGTTTCGTCGGAGCACGAGGTATCGCTCGCTTCGGCGAAATCGGTGATTGAAAACATTCCGAAGGATCAATATGAGGTTGTGATGCTCGGCATCACAAAGCACGGCGAATGGCTGCGGTACAGCGGCAGCGTCGACGCACTGCCGGGCGGCGCGTGGGAAAGCGATGCCGCGAATAGGCCCGCTGTTATTTCCCCCGATGCGAAAACGCACGGAATCCTCGAAACCGGCCCGGACGGTTGTCAGGCCGTCGTGTACCTTGATGCGGTCTTCCCCGTGCTGCACGGCGCCAACGGTGAAGACGGCACCATGCAGGGGCTGCTTACGCTTTCGGGCATCCCGTTTGTCGGCTGCTCCACGGCAGCTTCGGCCGTCTGCATGGATAAGGCGCTTACCAAGACAATGCTTGGTGCGGCGGGTGTCGCGCAGGCGAAGTGGGATTGTTTCCTGCGGCGCGATTTCGAGAGAGACCCCGACGCGATCCTCTCGCGGCTCGAAAAGGGCCTCGGCTTTCCGATCTTCGTCAAGCCCGCGAGCGCAGGCTCTTCGGTGGGCATCGGCAGGGCGGCCGGCCGCGAGGCTCTGGCTGCCGACATCCGAGCTGCAGCAAAGTTCGATAAGAAGATCGTCTGCGAAGAAGCGGTGCGCGGCATGGAGATCGAGTGCGCGGTGCTTGGCAACGACGACCCCGTCGTTTCCGTCTGCGGCGAGATTGTGCCGTGCAACGAATTCTACGATTACGAGGCCAAATACGTTAGCTCCGGCTCGCAGCTTCATATTCCCGCGCCTATCCCTGCGCAAAAGGCCGACGAAGTGCGCGCCGCCGCGGCAAAGGCTTTCCGGCTGCTGGGCTGCTCGGGCATGGCAAGGGTGGATTTTTTTGTGCGGGAGGACGGCGCGGTACTGCTCAACGAGCCGAACACCATCCCGGGCTTCACGTCGATCAGCATGTACCCCAAGCTTTTTGAGGCCTCGGGCGTGCCGTACGGCGAGCTGCTTTCCCGCCTGATCCGGCTTGCTACTGAAAGGAAGCCTCATTAAATGGATAACAGACCTGTTGGCGTTTTTGATTCCGGCCTCGGCGGCCTCACCGCGGTGCGCGAGCTGCGGCGACTGCTGCCAAATGAAGATATTGTCTATTTCGGCGATACGGGCAGGTGCCCTTACGGCACAAAAGGGCGCGTAACGATCGAGCGTTTTGCTGCACAGGATATCCGCTTCCTGCTCGGCTTTAACGTCAAGGTAATCGTTATTGCGTGCAATACGGTGAGCTCGGTGGCACTCGAAATGGCGTCGGAGATGTCACCCGTCCCTGTCGTGGGTGTGATCGAATCGGCCGCCCGGGCGGCTTCCGCCGCGACCAAAAGCGGGAAGATCGGCGTGCTGGGCACGTTTACGACGATCACGAGCGGCCGGTACGAACAGGCGCTGCACGCGCTGCAGCCAAGCCTCACCGTGACAGGCCGCGCGTGCCCGATGTTTGTACCGCTCGTGGAAAACGGCTATTTCGGGCGGGACTGCCGCGTTGCGGAGATCATCGCGCACGAATACCTTGACGAGCTGCGCGGCACCGTGGATACGCTCATCCTCGGCTGCACGCATTACCCCATTTTAAAGGGCATGATCGCCGATATCATGGGCGACGGCGTCGCGCTGATCGACACGGGGCGCGAAACGGCGATGGAAGCCGCGCGGCTGCTCGAGCACCGCGGGCTGCTCA
>JARLHS010000009.1 GCA_031292115.1 Clostridia bacterium
CGCACAACGAGGGATTCAGCCATGGCTTCGATCTCCGCGAGCCGTCTCAGGAGGCCACATCCCGCGCGAAGGCGCGCGTGGAGTTTGTAAACTGCCGCCCGGTCGGGCCCAGAAGGGTGCAGATCAAGGCCTCGCTGTCTCTTTCCGCAAAGGCATGGGTGAGCAGGGAAGAGAGCTTCGTTTCGGATTGTGAAAACGACAAGATCGAGCTGCTTAAAAAGCCGGTTCGGGCCTGCACGCCGGTAAACTCAGCGGAAAGGCCGTTCAAGGTGAACGATGAGCTTGAGGTCAGCCGCTCAAAGCAGCCCGTCGCCTCCGTCATCCGCACGAAAGCGCATGCCGTCATGCAGGATTATAAGGTGATCAGCAACAAGATCATCGCAAAAGGCGAGCTGCTCCTCCAGACGCTCTACGCGGGCGACGATGAGGCAAGCCGCCTTGAAACGGTGGAGCATTCGATCCCCATCAGCCAGATCATCGACCTCGATGGCGTCACGGAAGACTGTGTCTGCGATGTCCGGTTTATCACGGGCGATGTTCGCGTGGAGCCGGACAACGACAGTGAAAACCGTATGCTTGCCATCGAAGCGGATATGACCGCTTCCGCGCAGGCGTTCCGCGAGCAGGAGTTTTATACCGTTACGGACGCCTACTGCACCGATTACGATATGGATCTTAAGAGCAAGCCCATCAGCTTCGAGAGTGTCGGGAACATGGGCCGCTACAACGAAATGGTACGTCTTTCACTCGACGCGCCCAACACCGGCATCGCTTCGGTGAGCGACTGCTGTTGCGAGCCTGTGATCAAGAGCGCCGGCATTGACGGCAAGGCGCTCGTTGTCGAAGGAAACATGGCGGTCTCGATCATCGCGGCCGACAATGCCGGCAGCCCCATCAGCCTTGAGCGGACAATGCCGTTCACCCTGCATGAGGAGCTTGCGAATGTCGAAGGCTCGATGCGCTGCGAGCCGGAGCTCACGGTTCTTTCAACGGCATGCGGGCTTATCGGAGACGATAAACTTGATCTCCGTATCGAATGCATCCTTGAAACCGCCGTATATTCCGTTGTCAACGAGACCATCGTCGTCGACATGGCCGTGGACGACAGCAAGGAAAAGGAATGCGTCCCGCGCAAGACGCTGACACTGTATTACGCCGATAAGGGCGAACATATCTGGGATATTGCGAAGCGCTACAATACCTCCATGAATGCCGTCAAACGCGAAAACAGCCTTGAGGATGACGAGCTTGAAGAGCGCAAGATGCTACTCATCCCGAAAATGCGCTGCAAAATGAAAAATTCGTAAAAGAGGCTCGCTACGCTGAAATCGGGCGGGAAATGTTCTAAATTCCGCAACCTGCCAATAAAATATTTGTGAAGCAAGCATTGAGGAGGAGTATGGCATGGAGAGCCGTAGCATATATCAGGATATAGCGCAGCGCACGGAAGGCGACATTTACATCGGCGTAGTCGGGCCCGTCAGAACGGGGAAATCAACCTTTATCAAACGCTTCATGGAAAACCTCGTCCTTCCCAATATCCACAACAACTACAGGAAGGAACGCGCAACCGACGAGCTGCCGCAGAGCGCCGCCGGCCGCACGATCATGACCACGGAGCCGAAGTTTATCCCGGACGAGGCTGTCGAGGTCACGCTTGCGGACAACGCGACCTTCCGCGTGCGCATGATCGACTGTGTCGGCTACATTGTGCCGAGCGCGCTCGGCTATATCGAAAACGACAACCCGCGCATGGTGATGACGCCGTGGTATGACAAGGAGATCCCATTCAACATGGCCGCAGAAATCGGCACGCGCAAGGTAATCACCGAGCATTCCACCATCGGGCTCGTGGTGACGACCGACGGCAGCATCGGCGATATCCCTCGCGAGGAATACGAGGAAGCGGAGGAGCGCGTGATCGACGAGCTCAAGGAGATTAAAAAGCCGTTTATCATTCTGCTCAACTGCACCTACCCGGAGGCGGAATCGGCCCAGAACATGCGCGGCAATATGGAAAGAAAATATAACGTTCCCGTCATGGCCGTCAACTGTCTCGAGCTTCAGGAAAGCGAGATCAGAAGCATCATCGAAGCTGTGCTGTTTGAATTCCCGGTAAAGGAAATCGGTGTCGACCTTCCCGATTGGATTTCCGCGCTTTCTCCCGATCACTGGCTGCATGCCTCGCTGTATTCGACGATCCACGATTCGGCGAAAGACATTTCGAAAATCCGCGAGGTGCGCAATGTGCTCAAGGGCGTCAGCTCCAATGAAAATGTGACGGATCTCGCGCTGGATAACGTTGATCTCGGCAGCGGAACGGCCTCGATCTCAATGCGTGTCACTCCGGGGCTTTTCTACCGTGTGCTGGGCGAGACAACGGGGTTTGATATCAAGGGCGAGGGCGACCTGATCGAGCTGATGATGAGCCTTTCTGCCGTCAACAGGGAATACAATCGCGTGAAGCCCGCGCTCGACGAGGTGAACGCCACCGGTTACGGCATCGTGATGCCAACGATCAACGAGCTCAAGCTCGAGGAGCCGGAGATTGTCAAGCAGGGCGGTAAATTTGGCATCCGGCTTATGGCAAGCTCCGAATCCGTGCATATGATGAAATGCCGTGTTGTCACCGAAATCAACCCGATCGTCGGCTCGGAGAAACAATCCGAGGAGCTCGTGACCTACCTGCTCAATGAATTTGAGGAAAATCCCGAAAAGATATGGGAATCCAATATCTTCGGCAAATCGCTTCACGAGCTTGTCACCGAGGGCCTGCATAATAAGCTTTACCGCATGCCTGCCGATGCGCGCGAGAAATTCCAGGAGACGCTCGAACGGATCATCAACGAGGGCTGCGGCGGGCTGATCTGCATCATTCTGTGAGAATCATTTTCAGAAAAATGCAGCGACAGCAATAGAGAGAAAGCTAAAAGGGAACACGGGGCGCCGGTATCTCTGCCAAAACGGCAGGAGGACCGGCGCCCGTGCATGCTCTATACGATTCTTCCGCTAAAGCGCGGATAGAATCCGCCGTTTCATGCCTGCCGTTTTACGGCAGTCGGCGGTGCGCGTCAATCAGGCAACAGGATGATTTTGACCGTTCCGGCATCCGATCCAGAGATATTTGTTAAAATAAAATTCATGATTTGTTTAACAAATATTTTGAAATAGGTAGTATAATGATTATCAGAAAATGCTACCGAAAATGTTATAGAAAAGAGCTTTGAAATGAATATTGCTTTTTTTCTCACACCTAAAAAAGATGTTGTGTTTTTAAAGACCACCATGACGATAAGAAAAGCACTGGATGTAATCGATGCCCACAGCTTTAACGAAATGCCGGTTATTAATTCAGAGGGCGAATACTGGGGCACGCTTTCCCAGGGCGATATTCTCCACTTTATCAGGGGTAACCCCGATCCGCGCAGGCTTCTGCGGTTTCGCATCAAAGACCTCCAGCCCCGCATGCTCATCAAGCCAGTTCGTATCAACTGTAATATAGAAGACCTGATTATGGTTTCAATCGGCCAGAATTTTGTGCCGGTCATCGATGACAACGACAAGTTTATCGGCATCATCAAGCGCAGCGCCATCATTACTTACTGCTACCAGAGGCTTTTCAAAAAATCCATGATTGAAGCATAGCCTCGCAGGCGGCTTTATAAAACAGCTCTATTCAGCGCACATGACGGTTTCCGCCGACACGTGCGCTGTGGATGCGCATGTCTTTTTAACGACAGAAAATATAAACCGGGAGGTACTGTTATGAGCGGGAAAAACGACGCGGATACTCCGGCGGAGGAAATTGAGCAGGCGCCAAAGAAGAGGATGTCCAAACCGGTGAAGATCATTATCATTGTAGCGGCCTGTGTGATTGTGGTTGCGGGGCTGGCCGCGCTAATTTTTCACACCCAGATCGCAGCCCTTTTTGGCGGCGGCTCAAAAATCACCAATGACCCTCTTGCCGCAACCCTCACAATAAACACGCAGGCAGTGCAGCAGCAGGCTCAGCAGAGCGGCGCAAAAAATTATCAGACTCTGCTTGCATCGATTCCCAGGATCACGATTGACCAAATCAAGAAATACGCGGATTCAACCTATATCACCGGCTATTCCTATACGCTCACCGTTTCGTTGAATGCCTCGAATATCAAAGCGGTCCCACGGGCGGTTGGGGGTTTCAGCAGGCCGAGCGGCGTCAGCGGGATGCCGAACGGCGCCAGCGGGATGCCAGGCGGCAACGGCGGAGCAAACAGCGGCACCAGCTCGGGCAACCGTGGTGCCGAGATCCGTACAATTACGCAGCAGGGTGAGTTTGAGCTGGTCGGATGCAGCTCGAGTGACAAGATCACGAGCTTTAAGAGCGGCAGTGACAAGATCACTTCCGGAGCGTTCTGGGCCGCAGGGGATACGAATGCGGATTGTGTGATCAGCCAGCAGCTTGCCACAAAAAATAGCCTGAAGGTTGGCAGCACCATCACCTTTACTAACCCGAAGAAGGCCTCGGAGACTTACACCTTTACGGTCACGGGCATCTATTCGACCACGACTTCGAGCAGCAACAGCTTCATGTCCTCCACTTCAGAAAATATGATCTACACCAACTATGACGCGGCGCAAAAGGTCGTCACCGATTCGAAGTCCAGCACCGCGACGGCTCTTTCTGCGACGCTTACGCCAATCTTTTACCTCAAGGCCCAGGGCAACCTGATCGTATTCAGAAACGAGCTCTATACAAAGGGGCTGAGCAAATTATATACGCTTCAGACAGGAGCCCTGAGCGCCATTAACACCACGGGAGGATTCGGCGGTTTTGGCGGCAACGGCAATTCCGGCGGCTATGGCCGTGGATTCGCAAACAGCGGCGGTTATGGCGGGAATCAGCAGCAGGGCGGCGCGCCGGCCGGGAACTGATCGCATCGTATAAAAAAGTCGCCTCTTTTTACAAAATCGCAAGGGAGCCTTTAAGCGTAGCCGCTTAAAGGCTTCCTTTTTTATTAATTAAACCGGAAGGCCTTGCCATATCGGAGCCCACGCGGTAAAATAGATGAAGGATGATCATAAATATGGAGGGACCCCAATGTCTGTTCTGGTGACCGGCGGAGCCGGCTATATCGGCAGCCACACCTGCCTTGAGCTGCTTGAGGCGGGCAGGGAGATTGTCGTGCTCGACAACCTCTGCAACAGCAGCAGTGAATCCTTAAATAGGGTGGAAAAGCTGACCGGAAGGCCGATCCGTTTTTATCACGGTGATATGCTCGATGCCGGCCTGCTTAAAAAAATCTTTACGGAAAACCCGATTGATGCGGTCATCCATTTTGCGGGGCTGAAGGCCGTGGGAGAATCCGTTCAGATTCCGCTGCGCTATTACCACAATAATATCACGGGTACGCTCACGCTGCTTGAAGCGATGAAGGAAAACGGGGTCAGGCGATTCATTTTCAGCTCGTCCGCGACGGTTTACGGTGCGCCCGAGATCGTCCCGATCCGTGAGGAATTTCCCCTCTCGGCCGCGAACCCCTACGGACGCACCAAGCTGATTATAGAGGATATCCTGCGGGATGTGAGTGTGTCGGATCCATCCTGGAGCGTCGTACTGCTTCGTTATTTCAACCCGGTGGGCGCGCATAAAAGCGGTATGATCGGCGAAGCGCCAAACGGGGTCCCCAACAACCTGATGCCGTATATCACACAGGTTGCCGTCGGAAAACTCAAGGAGCTCAATGTCTACGGCGATGATTATCCGACAGCCGACGGCACCGGTGTGCGGGATTATATCCACGTCGTTGATCTCGCAAAGGGGCATCTTACCGCGCTTAAGAAGGCCGAGAGCTTTACGGGGGTGGAGGCATACAATCTCGGCACGGGCAGGGGCTACAGCGTGCTTGAGTTTGCGCATGCGTTTGAAGCGGCAAACGGCGTTAAGATACCATACCGCATCGCGCCGCGGCGGGCGGGCGACATCGCGGCGTGTTACGCCGATCCTTCCAAGGCGCTCAGGGAGCTGGGCTGGAAGGCCGAGAAGGGCATCCATGAGATGTGCGAAGATTCGTGGAGATGGCAGAAAAACAACCCCAAAGGGTACGAATGAAAATACTTCGTATAGAATATTTGGGCATGATGAAATACAATTTGAGAAGATGGCTTTGAAGAAAGGATGTTGATTATGCCTGCCGTCAAACTTGCGGAAAATGTCTATTGGGTGGGAGCCACAGACTGGGATATCCGTGTATTCCACGGATATAAGGTGCCCTTCGGCACAAGCTACAACGCTTATCTGGTTCTCGATAAAAAGGTGACGCTGATCGATACCGTCAAGGCACCGTTCGTGCAGACACTCATCGACAATATCAGCGAGCTGGTCGATCCTGCGAAGATCGACTACCTTATTTCAAACCATGCGGAGCCTGACCATTCCGGCTCACTGCCGCGCATGGCCGAAATTGCGAAAAATGCCCCTGTCATCGCGGATGCGACCGACCAGAAGACGTTAAAGACCTACTATAAGCGGGATTTCAATTTTCAGACGGTTTCAACCGGCTCGCAGCTCAACACCGGCAGCTATGATTTCAAATTCCTGCAGGCGCCCATGGTGCATTGGCCGGACAGCATGTTCACCTATCTGCCGCAGCACCGGATCCTTTTCCCCAACGATGCCTTCGGCCAGCACCAGGCGACGCAGCTGAGATTTGACGACGAGGTGGGCCGTGAAGTCACGCTCGCACGCGCGAAGGATTACTATGCGAATATCGTGCTGCCGTTCGGCCCGCAGGTGCAAAAGGCGCTCAAAGACGCCTCCGCGTTCGATATCGGCATGATCGCGCCGAGCCACGGCGTGGTATGGCGCAGCTTTGTCGGTGATATTGTGGAAAAATACCAGGGCTGGTCCTCCGGCAAAGTGGATGAGAAGCTCGCTGTGATCGTCTATGACTCCATGTGGGGCACCACCGCCGAGCTCGCGCGGCAGATCGCTGCGGATTTCGCCGCCCAGGGCATTGTTTCAAGGCTGCTGTCGCTTACGGAATACCACGTTTCAGAGTGCATGGATGCGCTGATGGAGGCAAAATACATTGCCGTCGGCTCGCCGACACTCAACCGCAACCTCATGCCCACGGTGGCCGGCTTTCTCGCCGATTTTAAAGGGCTTGCCCCAAAAAAACGCACAGGGATCGCATTCGGCTCCTATGGATGGAGCGGGGAGAGCGTCGGCATCATCGAGCGGACGCTGCAGGAAAGCGGGCTGGAGCTACTGCCCTCAAGAAAGGCGCAGTACCGGATCTGACGGCGCGCTGCCGTGCGAAAAGCGCGTATTCGATGGCCGAGGCAGTGCACTCGGCCATTTTGTATATCATGCCGAGCGACGCGTTCTGAAGGTTGAGGAACGGCGAGCCGTCCGCCGCCGCGATACCCGTGATGGAAATATCCCCTACCGCTGGAAGGGACTTTCCAAGCCCGCTGCCCGGGCGCAGCGGCTCATTGGAGGCGGCGATGCAGCCGATGTTTTGCTCGCCGCCCACGCAGGAATCAACGGCGATTACCAGCGTGCGCTGTGTGTCGATGCGCTCGAGCGCTTCGCTGATCGTCAGCGCGTGCACCGGCGAAACAAGGCTGCCGAAAAGCGAGAAGCCGGGCAGGCTCAGGCGCGAAAGCATGTGGCCGGTCAGCGGGCCGTAACTGTCTCCGATGAGCCTGTCGGAGCCGATGCAGACGACGGCGATATCATCCCGCATGCGGCCGCTCTCTTTTATCAGTGTAAATAGCGTTTCATTAAGCCGCCACTGCGCGGGCCTGCCGGCAGTGTCGAAAAGCCACGATTCCGGATTTTTGAACATGGCATTCGTTCCTTTCCTTTGATTCCACGGTGTTATTCTTGCCTGCGCGGCGCCTTCGTAAACATGCGCCGGCCTTGCACTTTTTAATAGATATGCTATAATGGGTTGACATATGCGAAACCGGAGGAAAATCATGCCGCAGAAAACCGCCTATCTTGACAACAGTGCCACCACGCAGGTATGCCCCGAAGCGGCTCAGAAGGCTGCCGAGGGGATGACCGCCTGTTATGGGAATCCTTCCTCGCTGCACGCGATGGGTATGCGGGCTGAAGCGATGATGGAGCAGGCGCGTGCCGGGGTTGCGGGCGCGCTGGGCTGCAGGGCGGCGGAGATCATCTTTACCTCCGGCGGCACGGAATCCAACAACCTTGCGCTTTTCGGAGCGATCGGCGCGCTCGGGCGCCGCGGACGGCGCATCGTGACAACGCAGATCGAGCATCCGTCGGTGCTTGAGGCCATGGGGGAGCTGGAGCGCCGGGGCTTCGAGGTGGTGCGGCTCAGACCGCAGAGCGACGGCAAGGTGCCTGAGCAGCTGATATACGACGCGGTCAATCAAGGCACCATCCTCATCAGCATGATGGCCGTCAATAACGAAACGGGCGCGGTGCAGCCGGTCGCGGCGATGAAAAAGGCCGCGGTAGCCGCCGGAGCGCCCGCGCTGATCCATTGCGACGCCGTGCAGGCCTTCTGCCGGCTGCCGATGGAGCCTGCACGCCTCGGTATCGACCTTGTAAGCGTCAGCGCGCATAAGATTCACGGCCCGAAGGGCACGGGCGCGCTGTATATGCGCAGCGGAGCGCGCATCACGCCGCTGCTTTTCGGCGGCGGGCAGGAAAAGGGCCTGCGCCCGGGCACGCATGCGGTGGAGCTGATCGCGGCTTTCGGCGCTGCGGCGTCCGTCGCTGCCGAAGGCAGAGCAGGGTTTATGAGAGAAATCGCCGCGCTGCGCGGATACTGTCTTGATCGGCTGGTGGAAATCGGCGGGGTGACGGTTAATTCACCAGCCGACGCGGCCCCGCATATCCTCAGCATTTCCTGCGAGGGTATCCCCTCCGAGGTGATGCTCAACCATCTCTCGGCGAACGGCGTTTATGTATCGGCAGGCTCAGCCTGCAGCCGGGGCGCGCGCAGCCATGTGCTCGCCGCCATGGCGCTGCCGGAAGCCCGCGCGGCTTCCGCGCTTCGCATCAGCTTTTCGCGGTTTAATACAAAAGAGGATGTCGATCTGCTTTGCGCGCAGCTCGAGGCGGGGCTTGCGACAATCAAAAGAGCCGGGAAACGGCATTGATTATAAATAGGCCCGCGGCATATCCACGATATGCCGCGGTGTTTTTGGAGGCGGCAGGGCAACATGCGAGAGGTTATCCTGATCAAAAACGGAGAAATTGTCCTGAAAGGGCTCAATCGGCCGAAGTTTGAGGCAATGTTGATCCGCAACATCCGCCGCAGGCTGCGCGGTGCGGGCCTGTGCAGGATCGAACGCGCGCAGTCCGCCATCTATATCGAGCCGATCGCAGAAGATTTCGATTTCAAGGGCGCGGTTGAAAGGCTTCAGAAGGTTTTCGGCATCGCTTCCTTTTCAAAATCGCTTGTCACCGAAAAGGAGCTCGGAGCCATTGAAGCCGCCGC
>JARLHS010000069.1 GCA_031292115.1 Clostridia bacterium
GACCTCTCCGATGTCATTTATTTCTCGGCGCGCAAGCTCGGCTGCGCGCGCGGCGGCGGCATCTGCACATCGAGCAAGGCACTTTACTTAAAGATCCGCGAGCTTGTGCCGCTTTTTGAAGGATTCCTCACATACGGCGGCATGTCGGTGCGCGAAATGGAAGCTATCGCCGTGGGGCTCGAAGAGACAATGGATGAGGATATGATCGATCAGGGCCCGCTTTTTATCGAGTACATGGTCAAAGAGCTCATCAAAAAGGGCGTTCCTGTCATAACGCCCGCGGGCGGCCTCGGCTGCCACGTCAACGCCATGGAAATGCTGCCGGGTGTGGAGCAAAGCGAGTATCCCGCCGGGGCGCTCGCGTCGGCGTATTACCTCATCAGCGGCGTGCGCGGTATGGAACGCGGCACCCTTTCCGAGCAGCGGGAGGAGGACGGCAGCGAGGTCTTTTCCAACATGGAGCTGCTGCGCCTGGCAATGCCGCGCCGCGTCTTTACGCTTTCGCAGGTGAAATACGCGGTTGACCGCATGGGCTGGCTTTATGAAAACCGCGCGCTGATCGGCGGGCTTCGTTTTGTGGATGAGCCTAAGATCCTGCGCTTCTTCTTTGGCAGGCTCGAGCCGGTTTCAGACTGGCAGCAGAAGCTCGTTGAGAGATTCCGGGCGGATCTCGGCGAGAGCCTCTGAGGCGCAAGCACGGAATATCGGCAGGGCGGATGCCTGCCTGAATAGGCAGAAAGAACATAAATGAGCTCCCGGCGCATCATGCGCCGGGAGCTCAAATCTCTTGACCGGGTTCACGCGTTTTAATAATGCGTCCGATTCGGTGCGCCGCTCAAAGAGGGGTTTAATCCGACATGACGTCGTCGCCGTCGCTCTCGCCGTTGTATTTGAAATCATGCTGATTGTCATAATAGAACGGGATTATGATGGTTGAAACGTTCTTGTGCCTTGAGAGAATGCGCTCGAGGAAATGCGGTGTCTGGTTGTGCAGGATGTTATCGTACCAGTGCTCGGAGATAAATTTCGTGATGATGACGGAAAGGTTTTCTCCGTGGTCGAGCTTTTGCTCGCGGGAGCCGATATAGACATCGAGCGGCTTGACGATATCACGATATTGCGTCAGGATAATATCCAGCCGCACGGGGATGTTGAGCTTGTCCCATTCATGACGCAGCTCCTCGGCATGCTCGGGGTGCCGGCAAATATGCAGCGCGGTAATATCCTGCGAGATGGTGTTTGCGTAGTTGAGCGACTTCAGCAGCGCCTTTGAAATCGAGTGGACGAGCACCACGCACTGCGTCGAGTGGGCGACTTCCTTCCGGTAATAAGGGCGGAAGCTGGAAATTTCAAGCTGTTTATTCACAAAATCATAGTGGCGCTTGACGTAGTACATCAGCAGGACGATGGCCGGGATGGCGATGGCAAGCATCCAGGCACCCTCACTGAACTTTTCAGAGAAAACGACGACCGTGCCGATGGCGGTGATCACGGCGCCGAAGGCGTTGATGAGCATCTTGTATTGCCAGCCCCTGTCGCGCACCTTTCTCCATTTGATCACCATGCCGTACTGCGAGAGTGTAAAGGATATGAACACACCGACGGCATAGAGTGGGATCAGCCTGTGCGTATCGCTTCTGAACCCGATGATCAGCAGGCTAGAAACCACACAAATGAACATGATGCCGTTGGAAAAGCTCAGCTTCGAGCCCCGGTGCGAGAACTGCCGCGGCACGAAGCCGTCATGCGCCAGGATCGAGAGCAGCAGCGGCAGGCCGTTGTAGGCCGTATTCGCCGCGAGGAGCAGGATCAGCGACGTGAAGATCTGGATCATGTAAAACATGAACGAATTGCCGAAAACCGCCTGAGCGATCTGCGAAGTCAGCGTGACGGACGAATTCGGCATTGGGATGACCCTCAGGGACATCGCCAGTATGGACGTGCCGCCGAAGATAAAGATGATGACGCCGGCCAGCATAAAGAGGATCTGCTTGGCGTGCTTCTGCGACGGCGCAGTGAAGCTCGGCACGGCGTTGCTCACGGCTTCCACGCCCGTCAGCGCCGAGCAGCCGGAGGCAAACGCCTTGAGCAGCAAAAGCAGGCCGATACCCTGCATCGTATCCTTCGGGAAGATCGTGGCAAGCTGTGCGGGCGTATAGACCATCGGGTGCAGCGAGCCCGTCAGCAGGCGTATAAAACCTACGATGATCATCAGTGTCATGGATCCGATGAATATGTAGGTGGGCAGACCAAAAACCCTCGAGGCCTCGCGGATACCGCGCAGGTTGCCAAATGTGACAAGGAAGACGCAGCACACGGAAATCCACACCTTATAGTGTTCGAGCCCCGGTACCGCCGAAACGATCGCCGCCGTGGAAGAAGAAATACTGACGGCCACCGTCATGATATAATCAACGATCAGCGCGGATGCGGCAAGCAGCGCGGGAAATTTTCCGAGATTCTCCCGCGAAACGATGTAGGCGCCGCCGCCGTTGGGGTAATGGTCGATGATCTGCGCATAGGAAAAAGCGAGGATCAGCAGCAGCAGGATAATCGGGATCACAACAAAGGGCGCATAGTTAAAGGCCATATAGCCGCCGATCGGCACGAGCACGAGCAGAATTTCCTCAACCGCGTACGCCACCGAGGAGACAGCGTCGCTCGACATGATCGGCAGGCCCCATAGCCTTGAAAGCTTCTCACCGGCAAGCTGGCTGTTTCTCAGCGGCTTGCCTAAAAGAATATTTTTAAGATTTTGCATGAGTCTCCTTCTTCTTTCCCTGCGAAATCAAATATATTTCTCAATAAAAATATAAAAAAGTCTGAATGAGAATTCATCCAAACCATAATAGTTCTAAAAATCCCTTATTGTATTTGTCATTTTATCACAAGGCAAAAGAAATAACAATATCATTATCTCCAATGATAGGGCATCCTGGCGCAAATATTCGGCAAAAATCACGATATGCTCTCCAAATCGCCCTGCTAGTGACAATATCGCCCCATAGCTCGTGATTTTGAGCGAAAACTTAAATTTTACACAGCTCTTGACAGAGCGGCGCTTTTCCGGTATAATTCCGATGTAAAGCAATAAGACTTTACAACCTTCCGCACTTTTCCGAAAGGGGCAACCGCCATGAAGGAAAAGAACTACGAGGTTTCGCTGCTGCTCGATTTTTACGGTCAGGTACTCACAGAGAAACAAAGGGAAGTCATCGAGCTTTATTATGATGAAGACCTTTCGCTGGCAGAGATCGCCGAGCATACCGGCATCACGCGCCAGGGCGTGAGGGATTGCATCAAGCGCGGCGAGGCCGTCCTCTTTGAGATGGAGCAAAAGCTGGGTCTTTCGGCGCGTTTTGCGCACATGAAAGGCTCGCTGCAGGAAATTATCCGTTCCGCGAAGGAAATCGGCGACTACAACGAGCGATACTGCTGCTCGCAGAAGATTGCGGGCTGCACGAGGAGCATTGTTGAAACCGCCGAGAAGCTTTGCGAGGACGATGCCTGAAAGGAGAATGCCGGTTTGGCATACGAAGGGCTCGCTGATAAGCTTGCCGCCGCCTTCAAACGGCTTCGCTCGAAGGGCAAACTGTCGGAAGCCGACGTTAAGGAGGCCATGCGCGAGGTGCGCCTTGCGCTGCTGGAGGCAGACGTCAATTTCAAGGTGGCGAAGGAATTCATCGCGAAGGTCACGGAGCGCGCCGTCGGCGCCGAGGTGCTGGAAAGCCTCACGCCCGCGCAGCAGGTGATCAAGATCGTCAATGAGGAGCTGGCGGCGCTCATGGGCGGCGAGCAGAGCCATATTGCCATTGCCTCAAAGCCGCCGACCGTGATCATGCTCTGCGGCCTGCAGGGCTCAGGCAAGACGACCCACGCCGCAAAGCTGGCGCTATACTATAAAAAGCAGGGCAGGCGCCCGCTGCTTGTCGCCTGTGACATTTACCGCCCCGCCGCGATCAAACAGCTTCAGGTGCTGGGCGAACGCGCGGGCTGCCCCGTTTTTGAGATGGGTGAAGCAGACCCCGTCAAGGTCGCGAAAGCGGCTGTCGCGCATGCGCGCGACCACAGCAACGATGTTGTGCTGCTTGACACCGCCGGCCGGCTGCATGTCGACGAGGAGCTCATGAACGAGCTCAAACGCATGAAGGAAGCCGTCGCGCCGCATGAGATCCTGCTTGTCGTCGATGCGATGACAGGGCAGGACGCGGTCA
>JARLHS010000070.1 GCA_031292115.1 Clostridia bacterium
AGGCGCGCGTTGACAAGAAAATTGATGTGATAGGATACGGCGGGGGGCGGAAGCGCAAGGGCGGCGGCGATCTCGGTGAGGTACATATCCTTCTTGTTGAGCATTTCAAAGATATCAAATCTGAGCTCGTCACTGAGGGCCTTCCCGATGATGCTGGGGTCGATATGCTCGTTATAGCCCGGAACTTCGCGCGCTTCATCGTATTTCATGCCGACGCACAGAAAAATCTTCGGGGCACGCCGGAGCAGGAAGCAGCCGTATTCATTCATCAACGAGACGGAAAACACCATCTCATCAATGCCGGAAGTGTCAACCTTGATTTCCTTCGCATGGCCCGGAAGAGTGAAAACGGGCATGGAAAAACCCTCGATCTGTGTCTGCACAAAGCTTCTGATGCGCTCTGTGTTGAGCTCGTGGATCTTTAAGGTCATCGGCAGCACATTTTTAAACAAATAAATCAGGTTACGCAAAGTGTCGCCGGGGTTAGCCAAAAAAGCAATCAAATCGATCCGCAACCCGTGGAGCTCATGGTTTAACGCGAGAAACTCCGCAAGCCTCTTTGCGTCGCACAGCAGATCATTGTAAAAGTCGTCGGTGTTGCGGTAGCTGTCGTAATACGCCAGCACCCGGCCGCAGAGCACCCGGGCATCGCTGCCCTCCAGATAATCGATAAACCCCTCCGGCGAATCGAAATCGGATAGAACCGCTGAAAACAGGGAAGTCATACAGCAGTTTCGCCCGTTGAAGTAGTTGAAAAAAACATTGACCCCGAGCGGATGTTGCTCAATCAGGCCGGTCAGATCCGCTAAAATGTCGCCGGCCGTCTTATCCGCTTCAAAACCGATCAGCTGCCTGTAAATATTAAAGTTGCCCATCCTGTAATGATCCGATATCGCGCAAAACACGTCGTAAATCTGCCCCGGTGCAGCCTTATATGTAAAAATAAAGCACCATTTCCTTTCGGGAACTGTCTTTTTGAGATGATACCGAAAACAACCGTTCTATGAGGCTTCTCCTCTTTTATGGGGAAAGTAAAAGATCGCTTTGTCCTCCTGCGACGACAACGGGTGCAAAGATTCGATGCGTTTTTGCTGCATCCTGCGTACTGCAGGCTTATCCGGCGGCGCATGCCTGTCAAATGACAGTATAGCACATTTTACTTTAAAACACAAAATAATGCAATTACTTCCGTTATGTTTCTTTTTTATTGCGCGGGTCGGCGCAAAGAGATGCGGCGGTCGGGCGCCTCCGAAGCCCCTGACCGCCGCATCAACCTCCTTCACAGCCGCTGGAGCAGCTGCATAATCCCAATAGTCACCATCGCCCCGGCCGCGGCCGAAGCGAGCATTCTGAGCGCTAGGAGCAGACGCTTTTTACGGCTCTGAGCGCCGCACCGCCCTGCCGAGGTGCTGATACCCTCTCTGCACAGCCTGTCGATGATGCGCGCCGCCTCCTGCGTCAGCGTATCTTCCGTGGTGCCGTGCGGGACGTTGGTGCGGCAGTAAAAAACCGCTTTTTCAAAATACGTGTTCCCCGTCTGCTTGATTTCAATGATCCTGCGCGTCATGCCTTTTACCAAAAAACTCCCTCCCTGGCCGCAGTACAGCGGAGCGCGCTGTGCCGAAGCCCTCCGCATCCGCCTTGTGTTAGTTATTTTTGCCACAGCTGTAAAACATTATACAGTTGAAATGACGGAGAGAACGATTTAAGGGGCACAATCGCACGAATTATACTTCCAGTAAAGGCAGTTTACGTAACATCGGTTGAAAACTCTGTGGAGAGTGTGGAAAAAAAGCCGCCCGCAGCCTGATTTCAGTCGTGTTTTACCGGCGAATCTTTATTAACAGGCAGGTTTGGCGTGAAATTATGCAAAAATACTGTCTGTTTTATCCGTTCCCACAGCCATTTTGCCTGTCAGGTGCCCGCGGGCGGGCCGGGCGCCCCGGCGCATGCGATTTCTTGCGGCGCCGGGCGTGTATGGATCAGCGTTTTTCGGTCTGAAACCGGGTATCCCCCGCGAGCAGGCGGATGGCGCGCTCGACTGTGTCGCGCGGCGCGCCGGCCGCGCCGACGTTGCGATAATCAAACATTTCACAAAAGCGGGCGATATCCGCGCGTACGGCGGCGATGCTTTGCCGCTCCGTTTCCGCAAGGGCCTTCTCGAAATCACCGAAGCCGCGTCTGCCCAGCGCTTCGCGGCCTTGCGTGAGCAGCATTTCGAAATGCGGCAGGCAGTAAAACGGCTGCGCGAGCGCGAGTGCCCGGAATTCCGCTTCGTTTTTCCAGAGCCTGAAAAAGGTATCGGTCAGGCGGCTCATGGAGTGCTCTGTCCTCTCGCAAAGAAAGCAGCGCTGAGCGTGTGCGCCGGCATGGTGCGAAATCCCCGACGTGATTTCGTCCAGGCGGCTTTCGATGGTGAGCGCGAGCGGGAGCCGGTCGTTCTGCTGTGTCATCAGCAGGTAATGCCGCGCGCAGAAGCCGAGACGGTTGGTTGACGCACGCACGTCAACCTCCATCATGGCAGGGCCGAGGATGTAATCGACAAGGTGCTCTTCGAGCATGTTGTACATGCGGCAGAACGGGCAGCCGTCCTTTTTTTCAAAGATCTCGCTGACGGGAATGGTGCAGATATCCTCTTTCATCTGAGAACCTCCGGGCCCTGCGGGCGAAAAATATGTTTATCATTATAGCATGAAATATGATATAATAATGCTGATCTGCCATTAAAAAAGTAATTAAATCACTTTTTATAAGGCTGCTTTCAGCGGCGGGCAAACGCAGGTTGTGCTTTTACAGAGTGCGTATGACACGTCTCTCGGGGCGGCAGACATTAAAATACGGATTTAATCCGTGTCTTGATGAGAGAATCATATAAAAGAAACTTTATTTCGGCGGGCGGGGGCGGGCATGGTTTGTTTTGAAGCGGATATCGATCTTGACGCCACATTCGGCTGCGGGCAGTGCTTCCGCTGGCTCCGCCTTGCGCACGGCGGCTGGAGCGGCGTCGCACACGGCAGGGAGCTGACCGTGCGAAGGGACGGCCCTTTGCTGCTGCTCGAGGGTGCGGGCGAGGACGAACGCGGCCTCTGGCAGGAGTATTTTGACCTGGGGCGCGATTACGGCGCCGTCCGGGCACTGCTCGCGGGTGACACGGTGTTTGCAAAGGCGGCGGCCTTCGCGCCCGGGATGCGACTGCTCCGTCAGGAGTCGTGGGAGGCGCTCTGCTCGTTCATCCTTTCACAGAATAACAACATCCCGCGCATCCGCGGCATTATCGAGCGGCTCTGCGAAAACTTCGGTGAAAGGCTCGCCGGCGGGGGATACGCGTTCCCCACTGCGCATCGGCTCGCCTGCATTTCCGAGAAGGAGCTTGCTCCGCTGCGCTGCGGCTTCCGCGCGGGCTATATTGCCGATGCCGCGCGAAAGGTGGATTCCGGCGAAGTCGATCTTTCCCTCGCGGCGCGCATGCCGCTCGACGAAGCGCGCGCTTTGCTGCAGAAAATCCACGGCGTCGGCCCCAAGGTGGCGGAATGCACGCTGCTTTTCGGCTGCGGCCGGGTCGAATGCTTCCCCGTGGACGTATGGATCCGCCGCGCGATGGCGTGCTATTTCCCACAGGGCCTGCCCGGGCGTTTTGAGCCGGTGGGCGGCATCGCGCAGCAGCTGCTTTTTCATTATGTGCGCTGCTGCCCGGACGCCGCGCACGAAGAGGCTCTGGCTCCGTTCAGGCGCACGGGGAAGGCCCGGAGCGCGGGCCTCCAAAAGCCGACGGCAGCCAAAGCCGGCAGCGCGCCCGCATAAGCGGGCATACGCGCCCCGCCGGTCGAAAATCACATGCATCACGGCGTTGACCGCCTATTCCATTAACGAAAGTCTGGTCTGACCGCTTGGAAGAGGAAAATATCCTGTTTGTCTGCACGGG
>JARLHS010000071.1 GCA_031292115.1 Clostridia bacterium
GCCATTGCCGCGGGCGCTGCCGCTCTGCGCGGCACCCGCAGCGCGCACAGAAGCAGAAGGAGGCACTGCGCGATCAGCGAAATCTGCGTGCCTGAAACGGCGAGGGTATGCGAAATGCCGGTGTCGGTAAAATCAGACTTGATCTGTGAAGAAAGCTGCGTCGTGTCGCCGATGAGGATGCCGGCGGCGAGCGCGCCGGGCTGCCCGCTGACGGCGCCATAAATCCGCTTTAAAATAGTCTGCCGCAGCGCGATGGCATAGAACATCAGCGGGGGGTGGGTGTTTTTGGAGATCTGCGCCGTGGTGAGCGGCTTTGCAAAAAGGTAGACGCCCTTTGAGCGGTAATAGGAGGCGCTGTCAAAGCCCGCGCCGGAATACGGCAACGAAAGGCGAACCTGCACGCTCACGGTGTCATAGGGCAGTGTCGCGAGCGCCGAAGCGAAGCCGATGCGGATCTTCGTGCGCACGCCCGTATCCTTCCCGCCGATCGTGATGCTCTTCGCATCGACGATATAATAATACTTCCCGTTTGAAACCTGCGGCAGGTCGGTGACTGTGCCCGAGAGCACGGCGGTCTGCGTGGCGAGCCGCGCCGCAGGGAGGTACCACAGCTGCCAGGTCGTGCAGTAGGCGGCGAGCGCCAGAGCCGCCGCGAGCAGCGCGAGCGCGGAGGGCTTGCCCGCCCTCATTCGCCCGAACGAGAAAAACGCCACGCCGGCGGAAACTGCAAACAGCACCGCCAGCGCCGCGTTTACATAAAAGCCCATGAAGGATGCTGCAATCAGCGACGCTACAAAAGAAAAGCCGATAACCGCAAGCGGGCGACGCATGAGCACACCCCCAGCACAGAACTGAGAAACAGACGCCGCGAAGGCTCGGCCGGCTGCAGCGGATCGATTCTGCCTTTATTTGAAGAACAGCGGCAGCTTCTCGAGGAAACGGATGTCTTCACGGTCGGCAGCGTCGCCCTCCGCGAGCACGGCCAGCCTGCCGACGATGTTGCCGCCCGCGTATTCGACAAGCTCCTCAACGGCGCTGATCGATTCGCCCGTGCTGATGACGTCGTCTACGATCAGCACGCGCTTCCCCCTGAGAAAATCCGCATCGTCCTTGTCAAGGTAAAGCGACTGCACACGCTCGGTCGTGATCGATTTCACGACGACCGATACCGGCGAATTCATGTAGAGCTTTGGTGACTTGCGGGCGATCAGATAACGATTGACGCCCATCTGGCGCGCCATTTCGTATGTGAGCGGGATCCCCTTTGCCTCGGCGGTGATCATCACGTCGTGCTCGGGCGCGATCTTGATGAGCTCACGCGCGCATGCGACGGTGAGCTCCACGTCGCCGAACATCACAAACGCCGCGATATCGAGCTTGTCATTGATTCTGCAGATCGGGAGGTCGCGTTTGACGCCCGCGACGGTCATGGCATAACTGCTCATTCTTAAAGACCTCTTATATTATTATTTCGTTTGTCGGTGGAAGAGACTTGCCGGGGCCTACCACGGCAGCTCGGTGCCCGCGAGCACGTGGAAATGCAGGTGGAAGACCGTCTGGCCCGCGGCCCTGCCGCAGTTACTGATGACGCGGTAGCCGTCGGTGACGCCGATCTGCCGGACGATCTGAGGGATCACCTCAAAGATGTGCGCCACGGCGGCGCTGTTCTGCGCCGTGACCGCGTCGCATGACGCGATGTGCTCCCTGGGTACGACAAGGAAGTGGATGGGCGCCTTGGGGTTTACATCGTAAAACGCATAGCAGAACTCATCCTCATAAGCTTTTTTAGAGGGGATTTCCCCCGAAACAATTTTGCAAAAGATACAATCCATCAAAGACGCCCCTTTCGGTTGTTTTACGGATCAGATGGCATGCCCGCTGCGCAAGGCCGCTCTCACTTGACCATTTTTTCAACCGACGCCGGCACCGTTTTAAGCGCTTCCTCAGCCTTTGAAATATCCTTGCCGCCGGCCATCGCGCTTTCGGGCCTGCCGCCGCCGCCGCCGCCCGCAGCCGCCGCCGCAGCGCGGATGATGTTTCCCGCATGCGCGCCGCGCTTCACAGCCTCGCTGCCGCAGGCCGCCGCAAACGAAAGCTTGCCGTCCGAAATGCCCGCGAGCACCGCGACGGCGTCAGGCTGCGTGTCGCGCACCCGATCCGTCATCAGCCGCAGCGCTTCGGGGGAAGAGCCGGTGATCACAGCCGTGATCACGCGCAGCCCCCTGACCTGCGCCGCCGTTGCGAGCAGCCCCTCAAGCTGCGATGAGGCAAGCTTGCCGTTTAGGCGCTCGATCTCCCTGTCTTTGGCGCGCAGCTCCGCGACAAGCTGCGCCGCTCTCTGCGGCAGCTCCGCCGGCGCCGCCTTGAGCGTCTGTGCCGTTTCATGCAGTGCCTTTTCGTCCGCTCCTGTAAGCTCGAGCAGATTAAAGCCCGTCGCGCCCTCGATCCGGCGCACGCCCGCGGCGACGGAAGCCTCCGAAACAACCTTAAAGAGTCCGATCTTCGCGGTGTTGTCAAGATGCGTACCGCCGCAGAATTCCGTTGAATAGCCGCCCATGCTCACGACGCGCACGACGCTGCCGTATTTTTCTCCGAAAAGCGCCATCGCGCCGAGCTTGGAAGCCTCTGCGATGGGCATTTCCTTTGTCTCGACTGCGAGCCCCGAGAGGATGGCGCCGTTGACCTCGTCCTCGACGCGTCCGAGCTCCTCGGGTGTCAGCGCCGCGTAATGCGTGAAGTCAAACCGGACGCGGCTTTCGTCGACAAGCTGCCCCGCCTGCCGCACATGCGTGCCCAGCACGCGCCGCAGCGCGGCCTGAAGCAGATGCGCCGCGCTGTGATTGCGCATGATCGCGCCGCGCCGCGCGGGGTCGACCTTCGCGGAAACCGCATCGCCCTCGGCGACGGTGCCCGAAATGACCTCGCCCGTGTGTACAAACCGCCCCGAGGCGGATTTATAGCAGCCGGCGATGCAGATAACGGCGGATTGCGTTGAAATCACGCCGCTGTCGCCGACCTGCCCGCCGCTTTCGGCATAAAACGGCGTCTTATCAAGGATGACCGAAACCTCCGAGCCCGCCGGTGCGCTCCCGGCGCGCTCGCCGCCCGCAATCAGCGCTTCGATGCGAGCCTCACATTCGAGTGCCTGATAGCCGACAAAAACGGTTTCGGGCGTCCCCTCGTCGTTGATCTCCTGCGTGCCGTACAAAGCCCTGGCGGCATGCGCGGCGCGCGCCTTCTCACGCTGCTCCTTCATGAGCGCGTCAAAGACGCCCTGCTCCACCGTCATCGACTTTTCCGAAAGGATCTCGTTGGTCAGGTCAAGAGGAAAGCCAAAGGTATCATAAAGACGGAAGGCTTCCTCGCCGGCAAGCTGTGTCTTGCCCTCCGATGAGAGCTTCTCGATCATCGCGCCGAGCAACTGCAGCCCCTGATCGATCGTCGCTTCAAAGCGCTGCTCCTCCATGGCGATCACACGCTTGATCGAGCTGCCCTTTTCGACAAGCTCGGGGTAGGCGCTTTGATTCTCATGGATGACGGTGTCGCAGACATCTGCAAGGAACGCGCCCCGGATGCCCAGGAGCCGCCCGTGGCGAGCCGCGCGCCGCAGCAGGCGGCGCAGCACATAGCCCCGCCCTTCGTTGGAGGGGATGACGCCGTCCGCTACCATGAAGACGGTGCTGCGGATATGGTCGGTAATGACGCGCAGCGAGACATCCGTCTTCGCATCCGCGCCGTAGGTGACGCCCGCAATGCGCACGACATGCTCCATGATGTTTCGGATGGTGTCGACTTCAAAAAGGTTGTCGACGCCCTGCATGATGCATGCGAGACGTTCGAGGCCCATGCCCGTATCGATGTTCGGCTTCGCGAGCCGGGTGTAGTGGCCCTTGCCGTCGCTGTCAAACTGCTGAAAGACCAGGTTCCAGAATTCCACATAGCGGTCGCAGTCGCAGCCGACGCGGCAGTCGGGTGCTCCGCAGCCGAAGGCCTCGCCGCGGTCATAATAAATCTCCGAGCAGGGGCCGCACGGCAGCGAGCCATGCTCCCAGAAATTATCCTCGCGGCCGAAACGCGCGATATGCGACGGCTCGACGCCTACTTCTTTTGTCCAGATATCAAACGCCTCGTCGTCATCCTCAAAGATGGTGACCCAGAGCCTGTCCGCCGGCATCCCCAACACTTCGGTGACGAATTCCCACGCCCATGCACTGGCCTCGCGCTTAAAGTAATCGCCGAACGAGAAATTCCCGAGCATCTCAAAATAGGTGCCGTGGCGCGCCGTCTTGCCGACACGCTCAATATCGGGTGTGCGGATGCATTTCTGACAGGTCGCGACGCGCCTGGCGGGCGGTGCCATCTGCCCGAGAAAATACTTTTTCATCGGCGCCATGCCGGCATTTATCAGCAGCAGCGTGTTGTCGTTCTGCGGCACCAGCGGGAAACTCGGCAGACGCATATGCTGCTTGCTTTCAAAGAACGCGAGGTATTTTTCCCTCAGCTCGTTCAGGCCTGTCCATTCCATCTTGTTACATCCTTCTGTTCGTTGACATGTAATTTGAAAAGGGCGGATTTAAAGCCGCCCGACATATTGCATTATAGCACATTGAATTTAGCAAATACAAGAGTAAATTTAAGCGGCGAAGCTCCTTGCAGCGCAGCTTCGCCGCCCCGCAGGCGTGAATCCTTTTCCCCTTTGTCGTTCCCGGTGGGCAGGCCTGCCGGCCGCAAGGCTACATGCCGCCGCCCGTGCTCCATCTCTGTGCATTCCAGTCATTTGAACTCTCCCCCTGGAACGAAACCTGCAGGTAAAACGCCGCGTGAGCCGCTTGCATATACGGCGTCAGCCACAGAAACCCGATGCCGCAGGTGAGTATGCAAAGAAGCGCCCAGCCGATAAAGCTCAGGTCAAGCACGAAGAGATCAAGCTTATAGCCGTTCATCATGTTCTTGCTGATATCCACGGCCTCGCGGATGCCGATTTCGGGGTGCTCCGTCATGATGTAGGGCGCCATCGCGTAGCGGTAGCCCGCGATAATGCCCGGTATGATCAGCAGCAGCGTCCACAGAAAGACAAATAAAGCCATAAAAAGCCTAAGCCCAAGCGCTTTGATCAGAATTGTAAACCGGTCGAACAGGGTCGAAAATGACGAATACTCGCCCCTGCAGAGCCTTATGTAATACAGGTCGGAGCCGAGTGTGGCCGCGCCCCCCAGGATCAGCTGCACGAGCCCCAGCATGACGGCTATGGCGGCGAAGCCAGCCAGGAACCCCATCAGGAGCGCCAACAGCGGCGACGGCAAGAGCTGCAGCAGGTTATGAACGGTGCCTGTGGAGTTGAATTTGTAGTTAAAGTTCCATTTGAATCCGCTCGTAGCCCCGAGCAGCGACGCGACGAGCGAGAGCGCAAGCGCCTCCCCCCATCTGCCGCGGAGCCTCGCGCGCGCCTGTGCGCGCAGTTCACTGCTTGCCAAAACCATAAAAAACCCTCTCCCACTTTCCTGTATTCGGCCTTTGTTTGATTCCCCCGGCAACGAAACGGGCCGCTTTCCGTTATACCGTGCCGTAAAAGAAACGGGTCGGCCCTGCGCGGCATCGTAGGGCAAGTGTGCGCGCGGCCATAAACGCGCTGGCTTTGTGATCGGGACAACCTACTGTAAATCTTATATTGTATGAGAACTATTATACTGTAAGCGGCACAAAATGGCAATCTCTTTTTGCAGACTGCGGCCTGCTCAGCGCAGGCCGCAGTAGGGCGCGAGGTGGTCGGCGATCTGTTTGAAGACGGGC
>JARLHS010000072.1 GCA_031292115.1 Clostridia bacterium
ATTTTTTCCGAGCTGCAGTCGGGGCAGGCGGCAGTGGAGCGCGTGATCACCCTGATGAGCGCGACACCCGAGATAACCGACAGTGAAGAAGTGATAAAAAGCTTCGGGGGCACCTTCGAGGAGCGCCGTGAAAATTGGCCCGCGATGCGCGGAAGCGTGGATTTTAAAGACGTCACCTTCCGGTATCAGAGCGGACAGACGGTGCTGGAACACTTTAACCTGTGCGTGCGCCCCGGCGAGCGGATCGCGCTCGTGGGCCAGACCGGCGGCGGGAAGAGCACCATCGTCAACCTGCTCTGCAGGTTTTACGAGCCCAGCTCGGGGCATATCCTCATTGACGGTGTGGATTACCGCGAGCGTTCGCAGCAATGGCTGCATGCGAATCTCGGTTATGTGCTGCAGTCGCCGCACCTTTTTTCGGGCAGTATCCGGGAAAACATCCGCTATGGGCGGCTCGACGCGACGGACGCGCAGGTGGAGGAGGTCGCAAGGCTGATTCACGCGGATACCTTCATTTCCCGGCTGGAAAACGGCTATAACACCGAGGTGGGCGAGAGCGGCGCGAAGCTCTCCACAGGCGAAAAGCAACTGGTATCGTTTGCAAGGGCGATTCTCGCCGACCCGGCCCTTTTCGTGCTCGACGAAGCCACCTCCTCCATAGACACTCAGGCGGAGCAGGCCATCCAGTACGCCATGGAAAAGACCCTTGCGGGCCGCACGAGCTTTATTATCGCCCACAGGCTTTCGACCGTGCGCAGCGCAGACCGCATTCTGGTCATTGAAGACGGGCGCATCGCCGAGGAAGGCACGCATGCCCAGCTGCTGCGCCTCAGGGGCCGTTATTACAGACTATACTTCAATCAGTCCGTCGAAGAGGCAAACGGCAGGATACTCGGCTATGAAATCACGGCCGACGACACTGTCTGATAAGCCGGCCGTGTTTTGCAGCGCTGCATCGAGGGGCCTGAGGCGCCTGTCGCTTTTTTTGTTTGGATTCCGATACATTAAGATTGCAGAATATGGTTAGACATGCTAAAATGGACGTAAATCAGGCAGAGCGGCAGGCACAGACAGGCGCTGTCGCGCTTGTCTGTCGGATAATAGAATAGGGAGGACGGCTGCAAATGACAAAGAACGAGTATCTCACTTCTCCGCTCGAGAGGGCGTCCTACGGCAGCTTCTTTTTTGGCCAGAACATCATCTATGTGCTGCAATTTCAGTTCCTTACCTATTATTATACCGAGAGTGTCGGCCTTTCCATCGCATCGGCCACCCTGCTTCTGCTGGTCGCCCGCATTCTGGATGCGGTCTACGACCCGATCATGGGCGCGATCGTCGACAAGCATCCGTTCAAAAAAGACAAATATCTGCCCTGGATCCGTATTGCGACTTATTTTGTTCCTCTTTCCCTGGTTTTCGTCTTTGTCAATGTCGGGCAGACCTACAGTCAAAAGCTGATCTATGCCTATGTGACCTACATCCTCTGGGGCATGCTTTATACCATTTCGGATTCCCCGCTGTTTTCACTTTCCACCGCAATGACCAATCACGTCTATGAGCGCGACAAGCTCATAGCCTTCGGGCGCTTCGCCGCGGCGCTGGCGGCGATTTCAAGCTCTGTTTTTATGTCGCTCAAAGGCGGCATCGGGTGGACCGGCTCCATCGGCATCTATGCGCTGCTCGCATTTATCTGCATGATGCCGCTGCAGTTCGCCGCCAAGGAACGCGTCCGTTATAAGCGCAGCAAGGATATCACGTTCGCGAAGATCTACCGCTTTCTTTTTAAAAACAAAAAGCTTCTGATTTATTATATCGGCTTTCTTGCCATCAGCTCCACCAATACGCTGCAGACGATGGCGGCGTATTTCGCCAACTCCAATCTCGGCAACGAAAATATCGTCACCGTCATTATGGCCGTCAGCATCCTGCCGGTGCTGATCATCGCCCCGATGCTGCCTATGCTCATTAAAAAGTTTGGCAAGAAGAATCTCACCGTTTTTTCCTGCGTGATGGCCATCATGCTGTGCATCGTCCAGTATTTCGCCGGCTACGGCGTTTTTGCCGTTTTTTTGACCATCGCGGCGGTACGCGTGGTTTTCATGCAGATACCGCTGCTGATCTACGGCATGTTTACGGCGGACTGCATCGAATACGGCGCATACATCAACGGCGAGCGCACCGAGGCGGTCTCCTTTTCCGTGCAGACGTTCGTCACGAAGCTCGCAAGCGCCTTGTGCGGCACCATCTGCCTGCAGCTGCTCGGCGCTTTCGGCTATGTGGAGAAGGTTAAGGAGCAGACGCCTTTCGCGCTCAGCGGCATTTGGATCCTCATGAGCCTTGTGCCGGTCGCGGGGTATGCCGTCATGCTGATCATCATGCTCTTCTTCTATAACCTCAGCGAGCAGCAGGTCGCGCAGATGAGCGCGGTCAACCGGCTCAGGGATATCGATTCGACCGCCCGGCAATAGAATGTTGAGAGGGTCAGGTGATAAAATGGGCAAACAGATATTTACCCCCGACAGCAAGATCAGGGATCTTCTGCAAAACCCCGTCGGGTACGACATCCTTGCGAAGCTTGTGACGCAGACGGGCAAAAGCATGTCGCTCGTGCGCAACCCGATCGTCGGGAATCTCCGGCTCAGGCAGCTGCGCTTTCTGGCGCCGAAGCTCATTGACGACGATCTGATCGCCGCGCTGCTCGGGCTGCTCAACCGGGAGCCGGAGCAGCCGCCCGCCGAAGAAGAAAAGCCGGAAAAGGCCTGGTGGAAGGAGGCCGTCGTTTATCAGATTTATCCGAGGAGCTTCAAGGATTCCAATTGCGACGGCATCGGGGATCTCCCGGGGATCACCGAAAAGCTCGGTTATCTGAAAGCCCTCGGCGTGGATGTGCTGTGGCTTTCGCCGGTTTACGACTCGCCCAACGACGACAACGGCTATGACATCCGCGATTACCGCGCGATCCTGCGGGAATTCGGGACGATGGAGGATTTCGACGCGCTGCTTGAGCAGGCGCATGCCCGCGGCATGAAGCTGGTTATGGATCTGGTGGTCAACCACACCTCCGACGAGCACCCCTGGTTTCAGGCCGCGCAGGACGAAAGCTCGCCCTACCACAACTATTATATCTGGAAGAAATCCGCCGACCCTGCGAAGCCGCCGAACAACTGGATTTCGCTTTTCGGCGGCAGCGCCTGGAGCTATTATGAAAAGGCGGGCGCCTGGTGCCTTCATCTGTTTACCAAGAAGCAGATGGATCTCAACTGGGAAAACGAAGCCGTGCGGGCGGAAGTTTACGATATCATGCGATGGTGGCTCAAGAAAGGCATCGACGGCTTCCGCATGGATGTGATCAGCTTTATTTCCAAGGCCCCGGGCTTGCCGGACGGCAACCGGACGATCGGCGGGATGATGGGCTTCTGCGGCGTCGAGCATTATTTCTACGGCCCGCGGCTTCATGAATACCTCAGGGAGCTCCGCCGGGAGACCTTTGGCCGCTACGATGTGCTGACCGTCGGGGAGGCGCCGGGCGTCGGGATGGAAATCAGCAAGCTGCTGACGGCGCAGTCCCGCTCGGAGCTCGACATGGTCTTCTGCTTCGATCATCTCGAAAATCCCGGCAAGGCCAGGTTTGACGACTACCGGTATGATCTGAATTTCCTCAAAAAGGGCTGGAGCGACTGGCAGCTGCATTACGGCAACGACTGCTGGAACACGCTTTTTCTTGAAAACCACGACAACCCGAGGATGATTTCCAAGGTCAACCCCGACCCGCAGTACCGTCAAACGCTTGGCAAGCTTCTCGCCGTGATGCAGCTTACGCTCAAGGGCACACCGTTTATCTTCCAGGGGCAGGAGCTGGGCATGATCAATGCCGATTATCAATCCATCAGTCAGCTCCGTGATATCGAAAGCCTGAATTTATACGGGGAGCTTGTGCCGAAGATCGGCGAAGAGGCTGCATTCAAAAAGGTCGTCGCGGGCAGCCGCGACAACGCGAGGGCTCCCATGCAATGGAGCGGCGCGGCAAACGGCGGTTTCAGCGACGTAAAGCCGTGGATAGACGCGACCGGCGATTATCCGGCCTGCAACGCGGAGTCGGAGGAGCAGGACGGAAATTCCCTGCTGCGCTTCTACCGCGCGCTGATCGCGCTGCGGCATGCGAGCCCTGCGCTTGTTTACGGCGACTTCATCCCCGTAAAACCCGACGTGCGGGATGTCTTCTGCTATTTCCGTGAATACGAAGGCGCCCGGTTTTATGTCGAGCTCAATCTTTCCACTCAGGAGAAAAAGCGCCCGCTCGCCGTCGATGGCTTCAGGCGGATTGTGTCGGGTTATCCCGATCAAAGCGCCATGCTCAGGCCCTATGAGGCTGCCGTTTATGCCGTGGATTGATATGCGATATATAGCCTGCTCCAAATGATGGCGGCAGTTGTTGACAATTCAAAATCAGATGATATAATAATACTAACACCAGTTAGTAAGGGGCGTTTGCCATTAAAGTGACGCGCAAAGACGTTGCTCTGCTCGCCAATGTATCGGAAACCACCGTTTCCGTCGTGTTGAACGGCAGCAAGGATGTCATCATAGCGAGGGATACCCGTCAAAGGGTGCAGGAGGCTGCAAAGCAGCTTGGCTACCGGCCGAATTATGCGGCGAGGACAATAAAAAGCAAGAAATCCCGCACGCTCGGCATGCTTTCCCCGTGGAAGCCGGAGGTTTGGTTTTTCGCTGACATTCTCAACGGGGTAAGGCAGGCGGCTTCGGAAAACGGCTACGGGATCCTGTTGTGCAACATGCTTGAGAAGGAAAAAGGGCCGAACGACTGTATCCGGTATTTCCGCGAAGGGCGGATTGACGGGGTGATCTACCTGCCTCCGCATACCACCGAATTGCCGGGGCTTTCCGATCTTGCCGACGAGGGGATCCCCACGGTCTTATGCAACGGGGTGAGCCCGTACGGCCAGATGGATGGTCTGGTCATCGATTACGCGTCGGGCATCTATGAAGCCGCGAAGTATCTTCATGAGGCGGGTTTCAGCCGGCTGCTGTATATCCAGCCCGATGCCGACGCGCAGCTCATCCCCGGCGACATCGACCGGATCAGGGGGTTTGACGCGGCTGCGGATCTTCCGGGGGTCACGCTTCAAAAGGAGATATTCAGCCTGCAGGCCATCGGCTCGATCGAAGGCAGGATGAAGAAAGCGGAAGAGATCATCCGCCGGCTCGAAGGGCCCACCGGCATCATTGCCTGCTACTGGAATCAGGCGTATTATCTCGAGACCAAGGCGGCGATCCTCAAGCTTGATACGGAGAGGGACTTGAAGGTGATCGCCGGCGACTGCCCCGAATTCGTCGGCTCCCTATATCCGCGCATCGTCGGGATAGACCTGCCGTTTTTCGAAATAGGGCATCTCGCGGGGGTCAGGATCATTTCAAGGCTCGAAGGCGAAGCAGATCAGGAAACTTCGAATGTCCTCAAAGGCAGGCAGCTTTTCAGGGGCGGCGACGGGGCCCGGTAATACGGCGGCTTGAATTGCCGGAGCGTTGGGCATCAAGTGGGCCTGATCTCTGTGCGGCGGCGGGGGAGCGGCGCTCCTGAGCGGGCGGCTTGTTTGCACCAAGGCTAACACGTGTCAGTAATCAGCGAATATTTGAATAATATAAAGGAGCGGTTCAACATGTCCGATTTGAATGGGGAAAAGGTCTTGAAGATTGAAAATCCGTATTGGGAGTTTTCAACGGCCGGAGAGGGCGGCAGGGTCATCTTCAGGCTCAGGGACAAAAGCCGCGGAAGAATCTATGCCGACGGGGGTTATTTCTGCAGGATCAAGCTTGATGAGGCGGCCGGGAAAAAGACTTGCGCGATCACATACGACTCGGTAAGCATCGATGCCGATGAAGACGCCGAGGTGCTTACCGCCAGAGGCAGCCTGAAAGTCGGGCCGATGCCTCACGTCATTGAGCTGGAGCAGAGATACGTATTAAAAAGGCAGTCCAGATGGCTCGAGGAATATCTGACCATCAAAAACGACACGGACGCGGGCATTGTTATGAAGGAGCTGCAATTTGCCCTCAAAAAGAAACTTTATGACGGATCGACCGGCTGGGTCGACGGCAACGACGGATACACCCTGACGTCCGTGCCGAGCCGGCAGTACCGATCTCACCGGATCGACAGGAAGAGGGATTTCATCGGCGCGAAAGATATCGTTTACACCGGGTGGGATACCGAAGTGCCGGGGTTTTGCGAGGAAGGCTGGCTGTGGGGGAACGGTGAGGGCGGTCTGCTCACCTGCAAATACAACCAGACCGAGATGGAATACGCGAGGTTCGAGAGCGTCGTCGAGAGCATAGCCGATCTGGATTTTCAGGCCGGGCCTAACAGGGCTCTGTGCGACACCTACCTTGTATTCGGGGGCGCTTCCACCTGCAAGGGTGAGCCGGGGAGGGCGTTAACGCTTGAAAAAGGCCAAATCTACGCGTTTGGGGTATCAAAATACGCCGTTTATGACGGCGACTGGCAAAAGGGATATCACCTCTACAGGGAGCACCTCGAGGAGATGGGGCATGTGACACCCGAAGGCTTTGATCCGCCGATCCACTGGAACGAGCTATACAACCTGGGCTGGTTCGCCGAGGGCAGGGAGCGGTATACCAAAGAGCAGCTCATGGAGGAAGCGGGGCTCGCGAGGGATGTCGGGGCGGAATCCTTTTATATGGATCCGGGATGGGATATCTACCCCGGCTCGACCATCTGGGATGAGAAACGCTTGGGGCCGCTCGGGGAGTTTTCAAAGACCATACACGAAAAATACGGACTTAAACTCGCCCTCCATCTGATGCAGAGCTTTCTTTCGGACAATGAGGATGAGCTTTTCTACAGCCTCGATCCGGACGGAAACAGAAAAAAGCACTGGATGATGTATGACTTCTGCGCGAATGGGCACTGGGCCGACGAAAAGGGCAGGCGGCTCAACGCGCTTGCCGATCAATGGGTGGATTTCTTCATGGTCGATTTCGACGAGTATGGAGGGAGTGCCAGGGACGACGGCTGCCATTGCCCG
>JARLHS010000010.1 GCA_031292115.1 Clostridia bacterium
GTAGCGGACGGCACCGCGATACTAAGGAAGGGTCGTTTTGTCAGTTATATGGATACCACCGAAACACGCGGAATGGTCTGGGCGCTGGGTAAGGTCAAGAGCGGCATTATCGTTGTCTCACCTTCCTATGGTGGAAAGCTGAGCATGGAGATCACAAGCAGCTCCTCGAAAATATCTTCTAAAATGAAGGGTGACGAGCCCTCAATTGAAATTGACGTGAGTTTTACGACAAACGTCGACGAGCTGGGCACTTCGAGTGTGATCCTGACAAACGGGGCACAGGTAAACGAGCTGACACTACTGCAGGATAACGCTGTAAAGAAGGAGATATCCTCTGCTATCAACATCTCCATGCGCATGGACGGCGCCGATATCTATGGCTTTGGGATGAAGTTCTTTGAGAATCAGCCTGCGGCATGGAGAAAGATTAGCACGAAGTGGGCCACGATTATAAAAACAATTCCGGTTACGATACATGTAACGTCTACGATATCCCGTACCGGCATGATCACGCAATGATCGGATTTGTACGATAAACGAAACCGGTATGAACATCAAAAAGCGCCTGCATGCGGATTTCCCGCATGCAGGCGCTTTATAGTATACAAGCAGTGGGGGAGACAGGGGCGATTGATACGCCGGCCTGACTTAATACATGCCGCCCATACCGCCCATGCCGCCCGGGTTGGGAGCCATTGCGGGCTCCTTTTCCTTCTTGTCGGCAACGAGTGACTCGGTGGTGAGCACCATGGCCGCAACAGAGGCGGCGTTTTGCAGCGCGCTGCGCGCGACCTTTGTCGGGTCGACAATGCCGGCCTCGATCATATCCACATAGATCTCTTTCGCAGCGTCATATCCGTAATTGATCTTGCCGCAGGTTATGATCTTGTCGATAATGACAGAGCCTTCGACGCCCGCGTTGAAAGCGATCTGGCGTGTGGGCTCCTCAAGGGCCTTGAGGATAATATTGATGCCGGTCTTCTCGTCACTGTCGGCATTTTCAAGAAGTGCTTTGACAGCAGGCATCGCATTGATCATGGCTGTGCCGCCGCCCGCGACAATGCCTTCCTCGACAGCGGCCTTCGTCGCGGCGAGAGCATCCTCCATGCGCAGCTTCTTTTCTTTCATTTCGGTTTCGGTAGCGGCACCGACCTTGATGACGGCTACGCCTCCCGAAAGCTTTGCAAGACGCTCCTGAAGCTTCTCACGGTCAAAATCGGAGGTGGTTACCTCGATCTGCGAGCGGATCTGGCTGACACGCGCCTTGATCTCGCCGGGTTTGCCTGCGCCGTCGACGATGATCGTGTTTTCCTTTGATACCTTCACCTGACGCGCCTGGCCGAGCTGCGACATCTTGGTCTCTTTAAGGTCAAGCCCGAGCTCGTCGGAAATGACCTCGCCGCCCGTGAGGATGGCGATATCGCGCAGCATATCCTTGCGTCTGTCGCCGAAGCCGGGGGCTTTGACGCCGACACAGGTAAATGTTCCGCGCAGCTTGTTGACGAGGAGGGTCGCAAGGGCTTCGCCCTCGATATCCTCTGCGATAATGACGAGCTTTTTGCCGGACTGTACGATCTGCTCGAGCAGAGGCAGGATATCCTGAATATTGGAGATCTTTTTATCGGTGATCAGGAAAAGCGCATCGTCGATAACGGCCTCCATCTTGTCGGTATCCGTAACCATATAGGGGGAGATGTAGCCACGATCAAACTGCATGCCTTCGACGACCTCGGAATAGGTCTCGGCGGTCTTGGATTCCTCAACGGTGATGACGCCGTCGGTAGAAACCTTCTCCATCGCTTCAGCGACGAGCTTGCCGATGAATTCATCACTGGCGGAAATGGTCGCGACACGCGCGATATCCGAGCTGCCGGCGACTTTCTTGGAATTATTCTTGATGGCTTCGATCGCAACGTCGACAGCCTTCTGGATGCCCTTCTTGACGGCCATCGGATTCGCGCCTGCCGCGACATTCTTCATGCCTTCGCGGATAATAGCCTGTGCGAGCAGTGTTGCCGTTGTGGTGCCGTCGCCCGCGACATCGTTCGTCTTGGTGGCGACTTCCTTCACAAGCTGGGCGCCCATATTCTCAAAAGGCTCTTCAAGCTCGATTTCCTTTGCAATGGTGACGCCGTCGTTCGTGATAAGCGGCGCGCCAAACTTCTTGTCAAGGACGACATTGCGCCCTTTCGGGCCAAGCGTGATCTTAACGGTATCGGCGAGCTGGTCTACGCCGCGCTGTAAAGCCTTTCTGGCTTCTTCACCATAAATGATTTCCTTGGACATAATTTGTGACCCTCCATTCAGTCTTATTCAACAACTGCAAGAATATCGCTCTGGCGGACGATGACATACTCGTTGCCGTCCATCTTGACTTCGGTGCCCGAATACTTGCTGGTGATAACTTTGTCGCCGGACTTGACATACATCGTGACTTCCTTGCCGTCAACAAGGCCGCCGGGGCCTACCGATATTACTTCAGCGATCTGCGGCTTCTCTTTTGCGCTGCCCGCAAGGATGATCCCGCCTTTGGTGGTTTCCTCTGCCTCTACCATTTTAATTACTACCCTGTCAGCAAGAGGTTTCATGGTCATTTTTTATTCCTCCCTGAACCAAATTTTACTTATAATTTAGCACTCGCCTATCTTGAGTGCTAAAGCTATTTTATACATTGTTGATTGAAAAATCAAGTATTCGCCGAAAAATATTACATATTTGTTGATAATGCTGCCATTAATTCGGAAAAACACCCGCGTATTGTGGAAAACGACAACCGATCAGGGCTTCCTTGTGTTCACAAGACCTTTTGGAAGGACGAAGCTCATTGTTTGCGGAAGCACTTCAAACAGTACGTCGACACTCGTGTGACATTCTCCGTCAATATTGACGGCAAACGGTGTTTCGGAACAGATATGGATTTTTGTGCCGCGGCTGTAGGTGATGACCCCATGCAGATCGTCGAGCCGGCCGATTTTGCAACTATTCAGGAGTTTGACAAACTTCAGTCTGGAAATAGTGCCAGCCAGCACAAAGTCAAGCGTTCCGTCCGTTACGGAGGCCGACGGAACCGGAGAATAGCCGCCGCCGTAGCAAATGCCGTTGAGGCAGGCGACCAGAGTAAAATCATGCTTGATGGGCGGCTCGGAATCGATCTGGACCTCAAAGGAATTCTTCGTCTTCCTGATCAGGCAATAGAAAACGGCGAGAGTGTAAGCGAGATGGCCGCTGACAAGCGGCATGTTTTTAAAGCGCGCCATGTGGTAGGCGACCTCCGAGTCAAAACCTGCGCTTAAGATGTTGCAGCCGAGCCTTTCACCGCAGCGTACAAGATCAACGCGCATCGTGATGCCTTCAATGAGAGCAGGCAGGTTGAGAAACTGCTCGCGCGTGCCGAAGACCTTGATATAGTCGTTGCCGGAGCCTGTGGGGACCGCAGCGATCTCAGCGTTCTCAAACCCGAATGCGCCGCGGATCACCTCGTTGAGCGTGCCGTCTCCGCCACACGCGTAAAGGCGCACGCCATCGCCGGAAGCAGCCTCCCTTTTTGCAATCTCCATCGCATGAAGAGGCGCTTCCGTGAGGATTATCTCATAGTCTCCCCCGTGTGAGGAAAAATATTCCTGAACCTTGGAGGTAATCGAAGCGGAAGCGTCATGTCTGCCGGCGATTGGGTTAATAATAAAAACGTGCCTCATCTGCAACATCCTTCGTTTTTTCTATCTGAGAACACCGGAGGCCTTTGAGCACCCGATGTCTTCGTGCGGCGCGATGGATATTTCCAGCTTCTCAAAGGATACACATGCCCTGACCTTATCCGTTTTAAGCCTGTCCGGCATTACTTCCAGGGGCGGATGTTTCCTGCGCGTTGCCCGGCGCCCCTTTTTGAAAATGCCTGTAGTACTGGTAACAGTTGCATTTGATCATGCCGTTGTAAAGCTTGCGGCGGCGGTCGGCTTTTCTGCCGAAAAGCGTTTCAAACGATTCGTCCGCACTGAGGATGTAGGCGTTCCAGCCCGGAAATTTGGCGAGAACCTGGCCCGTCACCCTGTAAAGGGCTTCCGCTTCGTGGATGTCGAGCATCCGCTCGCCGAAGGGGGGGTTGCAGACGATGATGCCGCGGGGCTCCGCTGGGCTGAATTGCCGGATGTCCTGTGCCGAGGCGGTGACATGAGTACCCACGCCGGCCTTTTTGGCGTTTTCAAGCGTCAGCGCGGCGGCGGCTGGGTCAATGTCGTAGCCGCTCACCGTGAATGGGCTGTTGTCGATGCGCGAGAGCGCCTCGGCGCGCGCCTCGGCCCAGACGGAGGTCTCGACGGCGCCCCAGCTTTCCGCAGCGAAACGTCGGTTAAGCCCCGGAGCCATATTCATTGCGAGCATAGCCGCCTCGATCGGGATCGTCCCCGAGCCGCAGAACGGGTCGCAGAACGGGATGCCGCGCCCATAACGGCTCAGCTTGATCATGGCGGCAGCAAGCGTTTCCTTAAGCGGCGCCTCGTTTGCATTTGCGCGGTAGCCGCGCTTGTGCAGCCCGTCACCCGAGCTATCGA
>JARLHS010000073.1 GCA_031292115.1 Clostridia bacterium
CGCCTCCGCGAGCGCCGTCTCGTTGCGGATGCCGACCTTTTTGAGTGCAAACGAGGTTACAAAGGTAAAGATGACCATCAAAATGGCGAAAGTGTAGAACACGGCCTTCATACCCGCCACATCGTTGCCCTTGCCGAACAGGCTGTAAACGCCCAGGCAGACAATATTCACGATCAGATAGTTGAGCCCGATAAGGCCCGCGAACCACCCGGCCAGCTCACCCTGCTGCTCGTCGGAAACCATCAGGCGCATGGCCTTGAACAGCGTTCCCCAGACCATGAACAATGTGGAAAACACAAGGATGGTCCAGACGATCAGCGACATCGCAAACGACGGGAACAACGCGAACAGCAGACAGCCGAGTGCCGTTCCGAGAGAGGAAATGACAATGATCGCACGGTGATTGAACCGGTTGGCGATCACACCGCCGATACCCAGCGTAAGGATCTCCCCAAGCCCGTAGATGGTCATCAGGATACCGAGCTTCTCGTTGCTGACTTTTGTCATCGCAAGCATGCCGTCGTAAAAAACGGATTTGACGTACGGCACGCTGTAGGTGACTGCGAACAGCATACTCAGACAGATCATGGCTACGTAGACGCCTCTTGGATACTTGGTTTTCTTCATTTCGTGACTTCCTTTCTCTGACGGCTCGCGGCTTTGGCCGCTTTTTCAGCGCGAAGGGTAATCAGCAGCCCGGGGTCTTCAAACACGCGCAGGCCGAGCCTCGCCAGCAGCTCCGTGCCCAACAGCATCTGCTCATACGCGTAGGGCTCGTTTGCGGCGCGCAGGAAATCCTCGGTGTGCGGCAGCTCAAAGTGGGTGCAAATCTTGAAGAATGGCTGCAGCGCGGGGATGATGGCGCCGACGTCGCCAAGGTCGGTCGCGCCGACGACGTCCTCGCCCTCCTCGCAAAGCCCATATTCGTCGAGCAGCTTATGGTATTCGGCCGCAAGGGCGGGGCTTTCCTCCAGCGGCATGCACAGCGGCTCGGACTGGAAGAAATTCAGCGTGCAGCCGGTCGCCAGCGCCGCGCCTTTGGCGCAGTTGACGACCTTGCCGACCGTCGCGTGATAGTCGCTGAGCTTTCGCGCACGCACTTCGTAGCGAATGGTGCACTGATCGGGGATAACATTGGTGACGTCGCCGCCCTTGAGCACGATGCCCGCGATGCGCGTGCCGTCCTTGAGCTGCTGGCGCAGCACGCTGACGCCGTTGTACATGAGCACGAGAGCGTCCAGCGCGTTGATCCCTTCGTAGGGGCGGCTGCCGGCATGGCTTGCAAGGCCGGTGAACTCAAAGTCGTATGCGCCGATGGCCAGAATAATCGGGGCCGTATAATGCACGGGGCACGGGTGGAGCATGATGCCGACGTCATAGTCGTCAAAGACGCCGGCCTTTGCCATGACGGACTTGCCGTCCCCCGTTTCCTCGGCGGGGGTGCCGAATACGGCAACCTCGCCCGGCATTTCGGAGAGCAGCGATGCGAGTGCGATGCCTGCGCCCGTGCTCATTGCCGAGATCAGATGGTGCCCGCAGCCATGCCCGAGCCCCGGCAGCGCGTCATATTCGGCCATGATCGCGACCTTCGGCCCATCGCCGCTGCGCTTGGAGGCCTTGAACGCAGTCGGAAGCCCCGCACACTCCGGCTCGATTTCGAACCCCGCGTCCCTTAGAAATGCCATGACCCTTTTGGAACTTTCGGATTCTTGGTTTGCGGTTTCAGGATGCGCGTAGAGCCACTGTGCAAGCTCAGTCAACCCGGGTTTCAAAGACTTGATTTCACTGTGGATCTGTTCTTTCATCTGGGCAACTCCTTTCTTTCAGTGCAGTCGGGTACGGATGACGTCTGCCAGACGTCTGACACCGACGAGAATCCGCTCATCGGGGGTGGAGGTGAAATTGAGCCGCATGCCATCGGTTCCTTTGCCGTCGGCATAGAACGACACGCCCGGTATGTAGGAAACGCCTGCCTCCAGAGCGTCGTCGAGCATTTCGCTGGTGTTGATGCGCTCCGGCAGACTGACCCAGATGAACATGCCTCCGTCCGGCTCGATTACCTTTGCTTGTTCCGGGAACTGCTCCTTGATAGCGCCGAGCATCAGGTCGCATTTTCTTTTGTAGATTGCGCGCAGCAGCTCCACATGCGCGGTCAGGTCATTGTTGCGCAGATAATTGACCACCTGCACCTGTGCAAACTGGTTCGACTGCAGGTCGAACCCTTCCTTGAGGATTTCAAGCTTCTCAACGAGCTCGTCGTTCGCAATCACCCACGCCACGCGCAAACCCGGGCTGAGCACCTTGGAGAACGAGCCGAGATAGATCACCTGCCCGTTTGTGTCCATTGACTTGAGCGACGGCACAAACTTTCCGCGAAACCGCAGCTCACCGTACGGGTTATCCTCCACGACCATGATGTCCGGATGCTTTTTGACCACCGCCATAAAGTCCTGCCGCCGCTTGAACGGCCATGCCTTTCCGGTCGGATTCTGGAAATTCGGGATTACATAGATCAGCTTTGCACGCGGGTTTGCGTCGAGCTCCCGGTCGAGCGCTTCCGCCACCATGCCGTCGTCATCGGTTTCGATTCCGACAAAATCGCATTCGTAGGGGATGCAGGCGTTCAGGCCGTCCATGTACGATGGGCTTTCGACCAATACGGCGTCGCCCTTATCCAACAGCGCCACCGCACTCAGCGAGATGCCCTGCTGGCAGCCGGTCGTGATCAGAATGTTCCCGGGGTCGATATCCATGTGCTCGACCGCCTTCATCCTTCCCGCAATCAGCCCAATCAGGTCGGTGTCGCCCTTCGTCAGGCCGTACTGCAGCGAGGCGCGCTCAGGGTCTGAAAACAGCGGTACCGTCGCCTCCAGCAGCGCTTTTGCCGGAAACAGCGCGGCGTCCGGCATCCCGGCCGAGAACTTGATGAGGTCCGGATTGCTGCGGGATGCGATCTTTTTTCCTACGCTGCGGATTTCGGATCCCTTCACCCTCAGCATCCTCTGTGCAAGCTTCATCTGTTTATGCACCCTCCATTCCGTATTTTCTTCCAAACGGACAGCGAACCGGCTTCGTCTGCGTCATTGCAGTTGAATCCGATTCGACATTCTACTGTATGGAACACTATTCTATTTAATGATTTAATCATACCACCGCATCTTTTCCCAGTCAATCACCTTTTTCATTTTCTCTGTTTTGCCCTATAAAAGGCGGCCAATTTCGTGACACTTTTCCTGAAGGCTTTCCACGATGGTCTGTACGCCGATCTCCTTCATGCGCGTCACCAGCCCGCTGACGCTGATGGCGGCCTTGATATTCTGCCTTGCGTCAAAAACGGGGCATGCCACACAAAACAAGCCGATCTCCTGCTCTTCGTTGTCCAGCGCATAACCCTGCCGGCGGATCCGGTAGAGCTCCTTGAGTATTTCGTCGGGGTCGGTAATAGAGTTCTCTGTGAACCGCTTGAAATGGCCCCTGAGGATACGCTCGGTGGAAAAGTCGTCGGAATAGGCAAGCAGCGCCTTGCCGACGGCCGAGTAATAGCACAGCGTGATGTTGCCCACCGTCTGGCTGACGCCGAGCACCTGCCCCTTTTTGGATTCCTGATGCATCAGCAGGCTGTAGTAATCGTCTTTGCACTCGTAGTCGCGGATGGAGACGTTGACGGTCTCTCCGAAACGCTCACAGAGTTCCTTTGCAAAAGGTTCAATGATTTTGACGATTACGGAATTGTTTTTGATACCCATCCCGATGGTATAGAGCTTCATGCCCAGCCCATACTTGCTCGTCTGATTATTCTGGTACACAAAGCCGCGGGCCTCCAGCGTGGCCAGCGTCCGGAAAACGGTGCTCTGATATTCGTCAATCGCGCGGGCGATTTCGGCGACGCCCAGCTCGCCGTCCGCCTCATGCAGCGTTTCAATTACCTTCAGCGCCCGGTCGATGGAGTTCACGGAAGGGGAAGATGTGTTCATCCCGGCTCTCTCCTTGTTGTCAGCATTGCACTCTTTTCTCTGCGCAATCATCCATATGGATATAAATATACATCATTTTCCGGCACATTTCAAGTCGGGCAGGTTTCGGCAGGCGCGGTATAAGCGCGCGGCGGCAAAGAAAAAGAAAATTTCAATGATTACCGTGATTTCCATCTTTATTTTCGATGGGATAGCTGATATAATAATTCTATTGTATGGAATATGATTCTATTAACACAAGGAATAAACCGGAAACGGAAGGGGTATTCGTATGGAAGCAATCGTATTTCTCTTTACGCTGTTTGTCCGTATCTATGGGTTTTTCAGGGGCAAAAAGTTCCGGCATTCGCAGGTCTATGAGGATAACGTGACCTATATGGGCTTCGATGAAATCCTGTGGTATGGCTATAAATATCTGGTGCGCCAGATTGAGGACGCTGAGCCCGGCAAAGGCATCGAGGGCTACTTTGCCGCGCAGGATTTCCGCTTCGACACCGATGGCTTTGTGGAGAGCGACAGCATGCTGCTGTCGGCGGGCGGCGATCTGCTGACGACTGAAAAAATTACGCCGTCCAACACCGCTCACATCTGGGACGATGTCGGTGATTTCTTTTTCGATGCCGACATCATCTGCGCCAACCTTGAAACGCCGTTGGTTCCGGGCCGTCCGCGGGGTTATCTCGGCAACATCTTCAAGGCGGCGAACCTCAACAACTCGCCGGAGATGTTTCAGCGTTTTTCGTACAACGGCAAATCCATCAACTTTTTGTCGACGGCCAACAACCACAGTCTCGACCAGGGCGAGGACGGTCTCGCGGCTACCATCGATTTTCTCCGCTCGTCCGGCTGCGGCTTCGCGGGCACCGCAACCTCGCCCGAGGAGCAGGCGGACATCCCCGTCGTTGTCTGCAACAACATCAAAATTGCCTTTATCGCCTATACCTATGCCCTCAACGGCCGGGAGCCCGGCGAGGATAAGCGCTATCTTGCCAACTACATAAGGCTGAATAAGGAAGGCACCGACCTTTCTCTCATCCGGGAGCATGTCAAGATCGCGCGGCAGAAGGGAGCGGACATGGTCGTCGCATGCCTGCACTGGGGGATGGAGTATGAGTCCTTCCCGCTTCAGATCGGCATCGATATGGGCCACCGCGTGCTGGAATGCGGCGTTGATATCATCCTCGGCAACCACCCTCATACCATCCAGCCTGCGGAGACCTATCGCTTCACCGACCCGTTTACCGGTGAGGAGAAGCTCGGTTTCATCGCATATGCGCTTGGCGACCTGATGCCATGCCTGTCTTATGACAAAAACTCGATCCTTGCAAACCTGATCAAGCTGAAAATTTCAAAAGGAACGAAGGACGGCCGTACACAGACTCGGGTCACCGGGCTGCAGATGAAACCAACCTATGCCTGGGCGCAGACGCAGGGCAAATCTGTCGTCAACTTCCAGATACTCGACCTTGTCAAGCTGATCGACGCCATCGACTCCGGCGAATGCAGGTTTTCATTGTCAAAAAAAGAAATCAAAGAAATTTATCGGCTCGGTAAATTGATGCATAAAGTTTTTCCACAGCTGGAGAGCGTGGATGCCGGCCGCATATCTGAAAAAGTGCGTGGGTAATGGCCCCATATACTTTTAAGAGCTGATTAAAACTGCTGTGGCGGCAGGCTGAGCCGATCGGCAATTTCCATCCATTTAGCTCCATGGTCAGTCATTTTGATCTCGATCGTGCCACAGCCGACAGGGTATCCGCAGCCCGGCATAAACAGATGTGCTCCGAAAAAGCACCCGCCTTCACGGGCGGGTGCTTTTTGGATAGAATCATACTTAAAAATATTAATGATTGGCAGTAGATTTATGATATAATAGGATTAGAAGACAATTTCAGCGAAAAGAAAGGAAATAACATGAACGTTAAAGTACATTATCTCAGCAGGGGAGGCAACACAAAGAAGATTGCCGAGGCCATCAGCCAGGCAATCGGTCAGATGGCCGAGGCTATCCCGCCGGCATATCCAATGGAGAATGTCAAGCTGCTTTTCCTCGGCGGCGGCATCTATGGTGGAAAGCTTGACAGCAAGCTTTCGTATTATATCGGGACGCTCAATACCAAAATGGTGAAAAATGTCGTGCTCTTTTCCACATCCGGCAGCCCGCAAGGCCCCGCGAACAAGCTCATGAAGGAACAGCTTGAGGCAAAGGGCATCAAAGTGCTTGAGAAGAGCTTCTGCTGCCCGGGCAAGTTTTTCCTATTCTTTAACATCGGCCGGCCGAATTCTGCGGATATCAAAAAGGCGCAGGAGTTTGCAAAAGAGATCATGGCTGAAAATCAGTAGTTCGACCGACATACGCAGCGTCTTCCCACCCAAAAAGCAACCGTTCACAATATCATGGAATTAAGCTGCCTGACACCATTTCTAAAGTGGTGTCAGGCGCTTTTTTGTTTGGATATATACGCTGCTGGAAAGGTACACTTGTGATGGTTTGACATGAAGACTATGATGGAGGCAATCATTCCTAAATTCAACAGTTTGACATCGGATCATGCGCACACATTCTATTATTGAGTCTTTTGAATAATGTAATCAACAAGACCTTGTCTGAGTTTCTTCCCTTCAAATATTCTTTCAAGGGTTCGGTTTTCTTTATAGAGTAGAAACATGTCGTTAAAAAGGCAATCCGCTTCATCTTCTTTAAAATACGAATGAATCACCGGCAAATTGTCATCCATTTGTTCGTATTCATTGTTGCCAATCTGTTTACCTAAACCACATCGTTGATCATTTACTGTTAAAAAGTTTACAAAAAGAAGACCGCCTGGTTTTAAAACTCGTTTTAATTCAGCTACTGATTTCCGTACTTCTGCCTTTTTCATATGAAAGATGGAATTGTATGAATACACAAAATTAAACGATTTATCTCCGATGTTCAGCTGACGCATGTCGCCTTGTTCGATATTCAGTGTCTGTCCTTTATTTTCGGCGTAAAGAAGTGCCTTGCTCAATTGATCGATATTGAGCTCAATCCCACGAGTTTGATAGCCGTTCTCATAAAAAAGGCTGAGAGGCGGTTGTTTTCCTCCCGCGCCACAATCCAAAACCTGTTTTTCCAGTTCTGTTTGATTGCAATACATCAAAAACCGGTACAAAGGCACCTGCATAAATACTTCACTCAATATACTGTGCCAACCCTTTCAACTTATTTGAATGCTTCTGCAAATACAGACAATGCGCCTCTGCCGCCCTGTCGCTGGCTGCTTACTTTATGGATCATTCGAAGGCAGGCTGAACGGAGCGCTATTACAGCCCATGTAAAACAAACGCCGACCCCGCTACTTGCCCTGCATCTGTCGCTCGATCCACGCCATCAGCAGATTCACAATGCTCTCCTGCTGCCGGTCGTTGAGCTCGATCCCTTTCGGCACGCGGTACCACTTGTTGAGGCATCCCCGGCAGCAACAGGCGCAAGCGTGCTGCGCGAGGAACACCGGATGCCCGCGCATCGGCGTCTGCTTTCCGTCGTTTGGGATGTCGGCAGGCGCGAGCCGCTGCCGGACGAAATCCTGCGTGTGGCGCCGAATGGTATCCATGCCCTTTTCCCGGATATAGGCCTTGTCCTTCTCTTCCAGATGGAAGCCGGCACGGAAGGTGGAGGCCTGCAGCCTCTGAAGAGCGCTATCCATTGTCTGCACGCTGATTGCCTCCGCTCAGATCAGGATTCCGTCGCAGTGATCCACCTCATGCTGGATAATCTGCGCCGGGAAGCCGGTAAAAACCTGCTTTTGCCGCTCAAAGTTCCGATCAAGGAACTCCACCTCGATGGTCTGATAGCGTGTGGTTTTTCGCATGCCATTCAGCGAAAGGCAGCCCTCCTCCGCTTCATACGGGTCGGTGCGCTTTGTGATGAACGGGTTGATCAGGGGAATGTTCATGGGCCCGATACTTATCACGATGATGCGCTTTCCGACACCGATCATGTTGGCCGCAATGCCGACGCATCGATCCGCCTGAGCTTTCAGTGTGTCCAGAAGGTCCTCAACCACCGGCATATCCGATCTGGTCGCGGGAACAGACTTCATATTTAAAAAAAAGGTATCTTTACAAA
>JARLHS010000074.1 GCA_031292115.1 Clostridia bacterium
GGATCTGAAAATAGTAGCCCTGTGTGAGATTGATGATGGTTGAAAGTTTCGGCGTGATCTTGCCCGCGGCGTTGTAGATGCACCAGCGCACCAGCCACAGCTTGTTCGCATAGGCCGTGCTCTCATAGCCCGGCAGCTCTACAGGCATCGGGATTTCGATTTGTGAATCGCCGTCGATATCGGTGCAGTCGATCGGAACATCGCGAAAGGTCGACGACGCCGTGCCGCTTTTCGCGTTGAAAAACGGCGTGGCAAGACCGCCGTTTTTCCAGATGACCAGCTCGGTCGCCATCGAATGCGCGCCCTTGTAGCCGTCAATATAGACACCGCTTTTGCCGTTTGCAAGCTTGGTGGTGTAAACGCCCGCATAACTGCTCACGGTGCTGTCAAGAGGGGCGCTGGATATCTGTTTGAGGCGGCCTTCATCGTAGGAAATCAGCCTTGCCTGAGCCAGGGAAGGCTTGCTGCCGGTATCCAGCTTTAAAAGCAGGATGTCGTCGGTGCCGTTTCCGTCCATGTCAAGCACCGCCATATCGGTAAAACTGTCTTTGTAAAGATTTTTTAAGGTCTTGTTTTGAATGCTGTAGACGGAAAGCCCGAGATCGGTGCTGTTGAAGAGGGTCCACCCCACGGTGAGGTATTGCCTGCCGCTGCCGTCGTAATCACCGAATTCAATGCGGTTGACCTCGTTGCCGTCGCCGCTGATGTCGCACTGCTTCTGCCATTTTCCCGAAACCTCCTTGAGCACCATGATGTGGGTGCCGGCGGTTTCGTTATCAAGCGAATACAGTGCAAGAGCCTCGTCGACGCCGTCGCCGTCGATGTCGTGCAGGATGAAGGCAGTGCGGTATTTACCTGTGAGCGGGTATTTCAGCAGGTATTTTGTTCCGATATTAGCCTCAAGCGCCTTTTCAATGGCCAGCTGATCGCCCGTGAGCTTCGGAGGAAGCAGAAGGTCGGTGATGTCGGTCGGCGCCGTTTCGCACCCCGACAACGTGATCATCAATATAAGCGCCAGTAAAATTGCCACAAAAAATGATCTCTTCAAAACACGGCTCCAGCTTCAATTATTTGAGTCAAAGGGGTGAAGATCCACACGGGATGCAGCCGCATCTCTTTATTCAGCGGTGGGCGCTCATCGACGACGATGAAGTGTCTGTGATCCTGTCACGCGCAGGTGTCCGCCCCTGCGGGAGCCCTGGGCTTGAAGAAGCCTGGCTTTTTTGCCCGAAACCCCTCATTGAGGGACACAACCTCATTCTATCATATTTATTGGCCAAAAGGTATAGAAAATGTAAAAAATCCGTGCAATTTTTACAGGCTGGTGGGGAAAGAGACGGAAGTATCGTGGAATACAGATAAATCCACAGAAAACAACGGAAGGGAATCCGGTACTCCCCGGCACACTATATATGGTGTGTCGGAATAATTATGGCACAATTATGGAAAAATAACCTCAAAAAAGCACAGCAAGGCACTTGCTTTTTAAAACCCCGAAGTTTATAATTTAAGAAAAGTGGAGTAAAGTGGTGCGGAGTGGCGGCAAATCCCTAAACTTCGTCGGAAAGGGCATGGAATCGGTTATGCTGATCGGTGAATATCAACATAATATCGATCCGAAGGGGCGGGTATTTATCCCTGTCCACATCCGGGACGACCTCGGCGGGCGATTTATCGTCACGAAGGGGATCGACGGGTGCCTTTGCGCTTATTCCATGTCCGCCTTGCAGGTGCTTGAAACAAAGCTGCGGGGCCTGCCGATGTCAAGGGCGCGCGACCTTCAGCGGTTTTTCTTCTCCGGGGCGGCCGATGTGGAGATCGACAGGCAGGGCCGCGTGCTGATTTCCGCGGCCTTGCGCGAATACGCCGCTCTCACAAAGGATGTTGTGATCACGGGGCAATCCGACCATGCGGAAATTTGGGACAAACAGCGCTGGGAGCAGGTCTGTGCAGGCATCACGCCCGAAAAGGTCAAAAAGACGATGGACGAATATGCCATCTGATATCCGTTTTTACGGAGGAATGAATGTTGTCGGCGTTTGAGCATACAAGCGTCCTGCTTGAGGAAAGCATTGAAGCGCTGAATATTCAGCCCTCAGGCGTTTATATCGACGGCACGGACGGCGGCGGCGGGCACAGCTTTGAAATCGCCTCGCGGCTTCGCGGCGGGCGGCTTATCGCCCTCGACAGAGATCCCGAAGCGATTGAGGCCGCGGGCCGGCGGCTCGCACAGTTTAAATGCGTGACGATTGTGCAGACGAATTTCTCACAGATGAAATCGGTGCTCTCCGATCTTGGCATCGCGGCGGCAGACGGCATCCTGCTCGACCTTGGCGCCTCCTCACACCAGTTTGACACCCCCGAAAGAGGGTTTTCTTATCAAAGCGACGCGCTGCTTGATATGCGTATGTCGAAGCAGGGCATGACGGCGGCCGAGCTTGTGAATTCCGCTCCGTTTGAGGAGCTCGCGCGCATCTTTCGTGAATACGGCGAAGAGCGGTTCGCGGCGCGGATTGCCTCGCTGATCGTCAGGCAGCGGGAGCAGAAGCCCATTGAAACCACGTTTGAGCTTTCGGAGCTGATAAAAAGAGCGATTCCGGCCGCTGCAAGGCGGCAGGGGCCGCATCCGGCGCGTAGGGTCTTTCAGGCGCTGCGCATCGCCGTAAACGGCGAGCTGGATGAGCTTGGCGCGCTGCTCGACGACGCGCTGGGGCTTCTCAACGAGCACGGCAGGCTCGCAGTGATCACGTTCCACTCGCTTGAAGACCGCATGGTTAAGCAGCGTTTCGTCCAATGGGCGCGCGGATGCACCTGCCCGCCGGATTTTCCGGTCTGCGTGTGCGGCAAAACGCCTCAGGCGGCGATTCTTTATAAAAGAGGCATAGAAGCTCCCGAGGAGGAGCAGCAGCAGAATCCGCGCAGCCGCAGCGCAAGGCTGCGCGCGGTCGAAAAACAGGCCGCCCCGCAGCCGCCGGATACCCGGGTGCGTTTAGGCCGCGCCGCGTATGCTTTTTTTGCTGTACGATCATAAAAATAAACCGGTAATCCAGATTGCTTGATAGATAACCTGAGAGAAAAAAGATAGGAATCGGGAAGGGAATTGCATGGCAGCTAA
>JARLHS010000075.1 GCA_031292115.1 Clostridia bacterium
AAGGGGTTAAAAATGGGTTACACAGAATAAACGGGGGGGGGGGGGGGGGGTTTTAAAAAACAAATGTTTTTTAACCCCCCCCGCATCTGTAGCCCCTTACCGAGCCAGGAAGGGGTTGGGGATGGGCGCAATGGCAAACGGGTAAGAGCTTTCGTATAACTTGCCCTGAAAGGTATTTTTTAAGAAGCGGCCCTGAGACACGCGCCCGGGCCTGCCTTTTATTCTCCGCCCGCCGCCAGCCTTACGATCTTCGCCGCCATGACGGCGGCACCGAAGCCGTTGTCTATATTCACCACCGCGACACCCGCGGCGCAGGAATTGAGCATTGCAAGCAGCGCCGAAAGGCCGCCGAAGCTTGCGCCGTAGCCGATGCTTGTCGGCACCGCGATGCAGGGGCGCTCTATGAGCCCGCCGATGACACTCGCGAGCGCGCCCTCCATGCCTGCTACGACGATCACGCACTGAGCCCCCTTGATTTTATCGAGCTTGGCAAACAGACGGTGGATGCCCGCGACGCCCACATCGTAGACGCGGCTCACGTTACAGCCGCAGGCTTCCGCCGTGACGGCTGCCTCCTCCGCCACCGGGATATCGGCCGTGCCCGCCGAAACGACGGCGACACAGCCTTTTTTCGGCACCTGGGCGCACACCAGCTCAATGATGCGCGCATCGCGGTGATACACGGCCCCGGGCAGCAGCGCCTTCACCGCGCCGTAGGCCGCTTCGTCCGCACGCGTGGCAAGCACGTTCTCGCCTGCGGCCGCAAGCCGCTGTGCGATCTGCGCGATCTGCCCGGGTTGCTTGCCCTGGCAGAAGATCACCTCTGCAAAGCCCTGCCGCAGCGCGCGGTGGTGGTCGATATTGGCAAAGCCGATATCCTCGTACGGCAGACTTTTCAGGTGTTCGGCCGCATCTGCGACGGTGATGTCACCGGCCTTCACGCCCTCGAGCAGCTCCATGATTTCCAAGATACCCATCATTCTTTCCCGATTGTATTCTTCCTCCGGCGGCCGCAACGCCGCACTTGTCTACTTCTCTTCGGGTATATTGCCGACCCCGTCGACGATGTAAGTCGGGCGGTAGGGGAACATATCCACTGTTTTGCGCGATGAAACGCCCGAAAGCACCAAAACCGTTTCGATGCCGGATTCGATGCCTGAGACGATATCCGTATCCATCCTGTCGCCGACAATGGCGATGTCGCGCGAATCGAGGCCGAGCATCTTGCGCCCCGTGCGCATGATGAGCGGATTCGGCTTGCCCACAAAATAGGCCTTTTTACCCGTGGAAAGCTCTATCGGCGCTATCAGCGCGCGGCACGCGGGGACGATATAGCCGCCTTCGGCGGGAGCGGTCAGGTCGGTATTGGTGCCGATAAGCCGCGCGCCGGCGTTGACGAGCCGCACGGCCCGCAGGATGTTTTCATAGTTATAGTTATGCGTTTCACCGACGACCACATAGTCGGGGTTGACGTCGTTCATCGTGATGCCGCGTTCGTAGAGCGCGTTTAAAAGACCCGCTTCACCGATAGCGTAGACCGACGACCCGGGCATCTGCGTGGCGAGGAAATCCGCCGTGGCCAGTGCGCTGGTGTAGAAGTGCGTTTCCTCCACCTCGATCTCCATGCGGCTGAGCTTGGCCCGAAGCTCCCTCGGGCTGCGCTCGGAGCTGTTTGTGAGAAAGAGGAACCGCTTGCCGTTTGCATAAAGCCAGTTGATAAAATCAAGCGCGCCGGGCAGGAGGGTATTGCCGTGATAGATGACGCCGTCCATGTCGCAGATGAAGCCCTGTTTGCTCCGCAGATGTTCCATATATGAGCCGCCGTTTCCCCGCGCACTGCTTCGCGCGGCCTGTATTCCCATGCATCGGGACGATCAATTTTGATTATACCGGATATATGAAGCGTTTACAATATCGAAAAATGATCTTGCCTTTTTTTTGTTTTTCCGTTATAATATTAACAAAGCAATTTAAGGATGGTGTTCACTTTGAAACTTTTTATCGATACCGCTAACATTGAGGAAATCAAAGCGGCAAACGAGCTCGGCGTCATTTGCGGCGTCACGACAAATCCCTCGATCATCGCGCGAGAGAAGCGCAGCTTTAAAGAAGTCATCACCGAGATCACGGGCATCGTCGACGGCCCGATCTTCGCGGAGGTCGTCTCGCTGAAGGCCGACGGCATGGTGGAGGAAGCGCGTGAGCTCGTCAAGATCCATAAAAACATCGTCATCAAGATCCCGATGTGCGCGGAGGGCCTCAAGGCCACCAAAAGGCTTGCCGCGGAAGGCATCCGTGTGAATATGACGCTGGTCTTCTCGGCCGGGCAGGCACTGCTTGCGGCGCGCGCCGGCGCAAGCTACGTCAGCTCATTCCTCGGCAGGGTGGATGACATCGCGTGGGAAGGCACCTCGCTCATCGCGGATATCGTCGACATCTTCCGCATTCACGACATCCAGACGGAGATCATCGCCGCGAGCGTGCGTCACCCCATGCATGTGGTCGAGTGCGCCAAGCTCGGCGTGGATATCGCCACCGTGCCGTACAAGGTGATCCTGCAGATGATCGATCATCCGCTCACGAAATCCGGCCTCGAGAAATTCCTCAAGGACTGGGAAACCGTCCCGAAGGCTTAACGGCGGGCGGGCCACGAGCGCCGCATATCAAACCCCGATGATACCTAATCGCCTGCGCTGCAAGACACAGCGCAGGCGAAGCTTTTATCCCGTTTCTTGGCTCATCGCTATTTCAATCGGGTAATCGGCTCGATAAAGGATAATTGATTTTGAAATACAGCTTTGCCGCTCAAGCCAGACGGGCTCACCGCTTTTTTCGCCCGCCGAAAAAAGGGTGCAAAAAAGGGCCATGTTTCAATGCAGGGCACCGGAAAAACCGCGCGGTTGGAATCGGCGCGTCCACTGACAGTTCGTATTCGCAATTTATAATCAGATTATTTAAACTTTGCGATGCATTCCCCACTCAGATTAACGAAGCACCCGTTTTTTGCCTTTGGTGCGGCGCGGGTGACCGGCACAATTGTAATCAGCTTTTTGCGCGCGTCCTGCCCGCCACAGACGTCCTGCCCGCCGCAGGCGCTAATAGATGAACATCGCGTCGCCGAAGCTGTAGAAGCGGTAACGCTCACGGATGGCCTCGCCGTAGGCATCGAGCACATGCTCCCTGCCCGCGAACGCGCTCACGAGCATGATCAGTGTGCTTTCGGGCAGATGAAAATTCGTGATGAGCGCGTCGATGAGCTTGAAACGGTAGCCGGGGTAGATGAAGATGCCCGTCCAGCCCTCGGCGGGCACGACGCTGCCGTCGGGCCGCGCCGCCGTTTCGAGTGTGCGGCAGCTCGTGGTGCCCACGGCGATCACCCTGCCGCCGCGGCGTTTCGCACGGTTGATCGTTTCGGCCGTCTGCGGCGAGAGCTCGTAGTGCTCCGTGTGCATGACGTGCTGCGTGATATCCTCGACCTTGACGGGGCGGAAGGTGCCGAGCCCCACGTGCAGCGTGACGAACGCGATATCCACGCCCTTTTGGCGGATACGCTCGAGCAGCTCGGGCGTGAAGTGGAGGCCGGCCGTCGGCGCCGCGGCGGAGCCGGGCTCTTTCGCGTAAACGGTCTGGTAGCGATCCTTTTCGTCGTCGCCGAGCCGTCGCCGGATATAATGAGGAAGCGGCATTTCTCCGATTTTTTCAAGAAGCTCGTAGAAATTCCCTTCGTATTCAAACCGCGCAAGGCGGTTCCCGCCCTCGATCACCTCGAGGATTTCGGCCCTGAGCAGCCCCTCGCCGAAAACGAAGCGCGTGCCCGGGCGCGCGATCCTGCCGGGCTTGAGCAGCACTTCCCAGACGTCGTCCTCCCTCTTGTTGAGCAGCACGAATTCGATGTGACCGCCCGTTTTCTCGCGAAAGCCGTAGAGCCGCGCGGGCAGCACGCGTGAATCGTTGAGCACGAGGCAGTCGCCGGGATTCAGCAGATCGGGCAGCTCGCGAAACTGCCGGTGGCCCGTTTCACCTGTGGAACGGCTCAGCGTCATCAGGCGCGAGAGGTCGCGTTCCTTCAGCGGCTCCTGTGCGATCAGTTCCTGCGGCAGCTCGTAAAAAAAGTCGGATTTATTCATGTTTTGCGTATTCCCGTCCTTATAAAATATTTGACAACACCCAATAAAAATGGTAAACTACCACCATAAGGCTTTTTGGCCGTTTCAACTCAATGACAATTGAATATACTATTGATAGAGGTGCGTTTTTAATGATGATTTGGCGCGAGGCCGCCGGGGCTTCCGACCGCTGAAAAAAGGTGAAAACGCCGAAGGGGGCCGGCTGCGGCACGCCGCCCGCCTGGTTGCACTGCAAAAAGCCTTGCAACTGTCATCATGCAGTAAAATGATGGAGCGCTATCGGGTTGTTGCTTGAGGGCAACGCTTCTATTATATTGCATGAATGACCGGTTTTCAACCGGTTTTTTTGTTCCCCTCAACAAAGATATAAAGCCAAAGGAAATGAGAAGTTATGCGTAAATTTAAAGTGGGCATTGTCGGCGCAACAGGTATGGTGGGGCAGCGTTTTATTTCATTGCTCGAGGGGCACCCGTGGTTTGAAATCACGGCGCTCGCCGCGAGCGGGCGCTCCGCAGGCAAAACCTATGAAGAGGCTGTTGACGGCCGGTGGGCGATGCCTTCGCCGATTCCCGCGCCGCTCAAAAAGATGGCTGTCTATGATGCCGTGGCCGATCTTGCAAAGATCGTGTCACAGGTGGATTTCGTCTTTTGCGCGGTCGATATGAAGAAGGATGAGATCCGGCTGCTCGAAGAGCGCTATGCGAAGGCCGAGTGCCCCGTCATCTCAAACAACAGCGCAAACCGCATGCTGCCCGATGTGCCGATGATCATCCCGGAGCTCAACCCGCAGCACTGCGAGGTCATCCCGTTCCAGCGCAAGCGGCTCGGGACCCGCTGCGGCTTTATCGCCGTCAAATCCAACTGCTCACTGCAGAGCTATGTTCCCGCGCTGCACCCGCTGCGTGAATACGGCATCACAAAGGTGCTTGCCTGCACCTATCAGGCCATTTCAGGCGCGGGAAAAAACTTTGAGACATGGCCCGAAATGATCGATAACGTGATCCCGTTCATCGGCGGGGAAGAGGAGAAATCCGAGAAGGAGCCGCTCAAGATCTGGGGCCATATTGCCGACGGGGCCATTATGCCCGCCTGCACCCCCTCCATCACGTCGCAATGCATCCGCGTGCCCATCACGGATGGCCACTTTGCCGCCGTGTTCGCCTCGTTTGACAAAAAGCCCGTGATCGACGAAATCATTGACCTCTGGAAGGGCTTCAAGGGACGTCCGCAGCAGCTCAAGCTTCCGAGCGCGCCGAAGCAGTTTCTGCGCTATTTTGAAGAGGAATCGAGGCCGCAGGCAAGGCTCGACCGCATGCTTGAAAACGGAATGGCCGTTTCGTGCGGGCGTCTGCGCGCCGATACGCAGTATGACATCAAATTTGTCAGTCTCTCACACAACACGATCCGCGGCGCGGCGGGCGGCGGCATCCTTCTTGCCGAGCTGCTCTGCGCCGAAGGCTATATCGACTGAATGAGGAGTTGAGTGTCCATGAAAAAGACGGTTTTCACGGGCGCCGGCGTCGCCATCGTCACCCCGATGTGCTCCGACGGCTCCGTTGATTATGAAAAACTCGGGGAGCTGATCGAATTCCAGATCAGGGGCGGCACGGATGCCATCATCATCTGCGGTACCACAGGCGAATCCTCGACGCTCTCGCATGAGGAGCACACGGAATGCATCCGCTTTGCTGTAAAAAAGGTGGCGGGCAGGCTGCCCGTTATCGCTGGCACCGGCAGTAACGACACCGCCTACTGTGTCAGCCTTTCCAACGAAGCCGAGCAGGCCGGTGTCGACGCGCTGCTCATTGTGACGCCCTATTACAACAAGACGACGCAGTCGGGGCTCGTGCGCCATTACCATTACATTGCCGACAGGGTCGGCCTGCCGATTATCATCTATAACGTGCCAAGCAGAACGGGCCTCAACGTGAAGCCCGAAACATATAAAGAGCTTGCCGTTCATCCGCGCATTGCCGCCGTCAAGGAAGCCAACGGCAACATCTCCGAGATTGCCCAGACGGCCGCGCTCTGCGGCGATGAGCTGACGATCTATTCCGGCAACGACGACCAGACCATCCCGATCCTTTCCCTCGGAGGGAAAGGCGTGATCTCGGTGCTTTCCAACATCATGCCGGCCCAGGTGCATCAGCTCTGCTCGATGTATTTCGGCGGAGACCTTGCCGGAGCGCTTGCGCTGCAGCTCCAGCTGCTGCCGCTGATGAATGCGCTCTTTCTTGAGGTCAACCCCATCCCCGTGAAATACGCGATGCGCCTGATGGGCCTTGACGCGGGCGAATGCCGCATGCCGCTGGCACCTATTTCCGAAAAGAACGCGGCGCTCCTTCAGGCCGAGATGCGTCTGGCCGGCCTGATCTGACTCCCGGCCGGAGCGGCCGGGGAAGGGACGTAAACCATGACGAGGATTATTCTAAGCGGATGCAACGGAAAAATGGGCCGTGTGATCACCTCCATTGTGCGCGAGCGCAAGGACTGCGTGATTGTCGCGGGCTTCGACATCAACTTTGAGCTCAAGCAGGAATACCCTGTCTATATGGAGCCTGAAAGCTTCGACGGCAATGCCGACGTCATTATTGATTTTTCACACCCCGCGTTTTTTGGCAGGCTGCTCGCTTTCGCACGCGCGCGCGGGATTCCCGCCGTGATCGCGACCACGGGTCTTTCCGAGGAGCAGCTCGCGTCGCTGCGGGAGGCGTCGGGTGAAGTCGCCGTCTTCAACTCTGCCAATATGTCGCTCGGCGTGAACCTGATCTGCGAGCTGGCGCGCAGGGCGGCCGCAGTGCTTTCCGACCGCTTCGACGTTGAAATTGTTGAAATGCACCACAATCAAAAGATCGACGCGCCCAGCGGCACGGCCCTGATGATTGCGGACGCCGTCTCCAAGGGGATGACGCAGCAGCCGCAGCTTGTCTACGACCGCCACGATGAACGCAAAAAGCGTGAAAAAAATGAGATCGGCATCCATTCCGTGCGCGGCGGCACGATCGTCGGCGAGCACGAGGTGATCTTCGCGGGGCAGGACGAAGTCATCCGGATCAGCCATTCTGCCATGTCCAAGCAGATTTTCGCCAACGGAGCGGTCAATGCCGCGCTCTTCCTCAGTGGCAGGCAGCCCGGGCTATACAGCATGAACGATCTATTGAGTTTTACAGGAGGCTGCAAATGAGTGCAATCGAGAAAATAACGGTTTCCGAGGACGTGGCGCTGATCACGTTCCGCAATTCGCCCGCGGATATGAAATTTGTTTCGCATGTGTTTGACATAATCGCCGCAAAAGGCATCAATGTGGATATGATCTCGCAGACGGCGCCGAACAGCGCGCGCATCAACCTTTCGTTCACCATCTCAGAGGATGACCTCGGCGCGCTGATGGAGCTTTTCGCCGTGCTGCGGGTGGAGTACCCCGAGATTAAATACGATATCGTCGGCGGCAACTGCAAGATCTCGCTCTACGGCGAGTCGATGAGCTTTACGCCGGGTGTGGCGGCGGAAGTCTTCGACACGATCGCGCTGCTCGGCACCGACGTGCGCATCATCTCCACCTCCGAGATCGATATCTCGATCCTGATTCCGAAGGCGGATTTCATCGGCGCACACGAGGCGTTCGAACGGAAATTCAGCATCCGGATCTGACAGAGGAACATAACCAAAATAAAGGCGGGGCCGAACGGCTCCGCCTTTTACTTATGTATGTCTGACGTATTTCAGATCACCGTATAAAACAGCACCGAGCTGAATGTAAAAAGCAGCAGAGGGCAGAGCATGGCCACAAGGGCGGCCGAGGGGAGCCGCGGATGCCTGTGCATCACATGGTCGTACGCCATACCGATGAAGGCCGCGCCGACGATCACAGTGATTACGATATAGCGGAAATCCATCGAGCAGCCAAACGGGTAGGATAGATTGAATTCCACATAAAACGCCATTTCCGAAAGCCAGATCAGCGCGAACAGCGCCTTTTTGAGCCTTGATTCCTTATCCCGGGCACGGATGAGCACATAGGCCGCCGCAATCAGGGAAACGGCGATCAGCAGCATATTGGCGATAACCAGCTGCCCCGCCAGCGTACCGAGCTTTTCAAACGACCAGTCCCATTCGCCGAGAACGGACGACTTGATGAGAAACATGAAGATATTGTAATCCCTCGCCGGGTCGCCGAAGATCCTGCCGCGCGCGAACATTTCGGTCGCAAAAGGCAGCGAAAGGAACCGCTGCACGATGCTGTGTCCGCCCATATAGATCGGCTGGTCGGTTGACAGGAGCAGCACATAGCCGGGCGACTGCCTGAAAAGAAACCAGTTGCGCAGGGGGTACCAAAGCCCGAGCGGCACGCAGATGCCGAGAAATGCCGCGAATTTCGGAATAAGCTCCATGCCGGTGTGCGATTTGAGCCTGCGAAAGAACACAAAGGCGAAAACAACGGCCGCGACAGGCGCGATGATCGCGACGGACATCTTCGTCATCATCCCGAAGCCGATGGCAAGCGCGAGCAGGATGGAATTTTTGAAACTCTGCCGTTTCAGCCACCGGATGAGATAAAGCACCGCTATGGCGAGGAACAGGATGGCAAGCATGTCGTTGTTGATGCTTGC
>JARLHS010000076.1 GCA_031292115.1 Clostridia bacterium
AAGAAGCGATCATATCGCTTTCTTAATTTGAATTCGTATGATAAGCCAGCGCCTCAAGCTTCTGTGCGAGCAACTCCGCCTGCTCTGCCTGCACGAGTAGCCGGAGTGTCTTTCGCATGCCCGCAGCCTGCCTGCGCAGCACCGCCGCCTGCCACAACAGGTAATCGCGCGCCTCGGGGCCTGTGTTTTCGGGCAGCCGCCCCGCGATGGCATAGAGCTCGTCGGGCTCGGAAACGCGGCCTGTAAAGACGGCCGAAATCACGACATAGAGCTTCGCGCCCTCGCGCGCGGCGCCCTCGCGCACGATCTCAAACCCCGACCTGCACAGCGCACGGCGCAGCTCGGGCTGCGCCGTCATCGGCTGGAGCACCAGGTGCTTCGAGCTCTCCCTGAGCCAGCCGCAGCGCGCGATGATCTCGGCGATCAGCTCGCCGCCCATGCCCGCGATCACCACATCGTCGGCCTCCTGCGCGCGCACGGCGTCGAGGCCGTCGGCAAGACGCAGCTCGACCCTGTCCTGCGCGCCGTAGGCACGCAGGGTTTCGCGCGCGCGTTCGAGCGGGCCGGCGTTGACGTCGCACGCGATGCAGCGCCCGCACCCGCCGCTCCTGACAAGCCAAACGGCCAGATAGGCGTGATCGGTGCCGATATCGGCCACGTTTACGCCTTCGCGCACAAGCGACGCGACAGCCCTAAGCCGCGGCGTGAGCGGCGGTAGATCTTTCATTCTTATAACCATCTTTTCGCGCCGAAACCGGGATGTTCCGCCCAAATTTACAGCGCGGCCAAAGGCCGCGAGGTAAACCCGTGCCGCGCCATACGGCGCGAAAGGGCAAAACTCCCGTCTGAAAGATTGATCTTTCAAACTTTCGCCGTATTTTAATAAACCAGGCTGAGCCCGTGGGCGGGAGGCGCCGCCCCTATCGGCCGCTCAGATAGGCCCCGAGCCTTCTGACAAGCTCGCCGCAGTCACCGCCGTGGATCAGGCAGGCCTCCTCCACGGTTTCACCCATAGAGGAAGGGCAGCCGAGACAGTGCATGCCCATTTCCTGAAAAAGCACCGCCGCCCCCGCATCCAGCGCGAGTATGTCTCCGACCAGGGTATCTTTTGTAATCTCCTGCAATCCCGTCATCCCTTCCATGTATTTCTGACAGTCCAAGAGCTTATCCATATTATATAATAGTAAACGGGCGCATGCAAGGAAAGCTTTTGCGGATGCTTTGGGGAAGCCCCTGCGGGAGCCCCAAAGGCAGGATGGGGATAAAATCGAAGCGCCCCGCAGAGCGGGGCGCTTCGACTGCTTTGTTGCCCAAAAAACAGTGCCGGTTAAGCCTGTTCCTTGATCTTGGCGAAGCATTCGCTGCAATAGACGGGGCGATCTTCCCTCGGCTGGAAGGGAACTTTCGCCTCTTTGCCACAAGATGCACATATCGCAGTATACATCTCGCGCTGCGGCTTTCCGGCGTTCTTGCGAGCGTCACGGCAAGCTTTGCATCTCTGGGGTTCGTTCACAAACCCCTTCTCTGCATAAAACTCCTGCTCTCCGGCTGTGAAGATAAACTCCTGGCCGCACTCCTTGCAGACAAGCTTCTTGTCCTGGTACATGCTTTTTACCTCGCTTTGGATTGATTTGCCCGAGGACGGATTTGAACCGACACCTTTTGGAAAAACCAACGCTCTCCCTTTGAGCTACTGGGGCATATATAATGGGAAAGATCACACCGCGGCTTTAACGCTGAGTTTTCTTTTCATGCGCTGTAACGAATTGTCAATATACTTCGCGCTGACATTGAGCTTTTTGGCAATCGCCGAATAAGAATAACCTGCCAGATAAAGCGCAAATATTTTGCGTTCAACAGGTGTGAAGTAATTGAGAATGAACTCGTTAACGGCGCTGATCGCTTCGCGACTCATCACCATATCCTCCGGGTTGACGACACTGCACAGTGCAGCCTTGCTCGCAGCGGAGTAATCATCAAGCGAGATATAGCCATTCAGGGGCTGTTGCTTTTTCCGTAAGGCAGATCGAACTGCTGAAATAATCTTGGTGGTAACGCAAAGAGAAGCATAGGTGCGAAAAGACGTGCCCTTATGTAAATCAAAACTTCTGATAGCGCCCAGAAGACCGATGGTGCCCTCCTGGACGAGATCCTCCGTATCGAGGCCGTCGATGTCGAACCGCGACGCCCTCATGCATATAAAACGATGAAACCCGGCGATAAGAAGGCCTTCAGCCTGACGGTCACCGCTACGGGCAAGCCGTACAAGCTCTTCACAGCCAAACGCCGGCGTGCTGACGGCAGAAAACCCTGCCATCGGATTCCCCCCGATGCCGTATAGCCGGCAATCCATTTTCACTTACGAAAAGCAAAAATGTGTAAAATCAAATCATTTTCATGATACTACATTTTTATGGTTTTGTCAAGCGAATTTCTTGTCACATTATACAAATATGCAGAAAGGGATATGGCAGAAGCTACAAACTTCTGCCATATCCCAGCTGTAATTTATGCAATATATTTTTTTGCCGTATCGGGCAGCTCTTCTTCGTCGGCGGAAACCGTGAATATAAAAGTGACGTTATCCTGCTCCGAAAGCCGGTTGATTTTATCGAGAAATTCCGCAAGCTTCACGCGGTCGCTACCGCAGATCTTCAGAACCGAATCCACATAGACTTCATTCACGTCAAAGTCACCGGCCGTAACGCCCGCAAGAAAACCGAAAAACACGTCATAACCTGCAATGTTGTATGCTTCGGTATCGATCAGCCTTGCGCCGTGGTGGATATCGTAGGTCAGCTTTTTGCCCTTTTCGATACAGACCACCTTGCCGTCGGATTTTGCCACCGCATCGTTGACCATCGAGATCAGCAGCTTGGTTTTCCCTGTACCCTTTTTGCCTACAATCAGCTTTAACATGTGCACTACCTCCTGAATTTTATTTAAACCTCAATGGCTGTTTTCGCTATTTTCCCAGCCTTTCCTCGAGCGCGGCCTTTTCGTGCTCATAGCCGGGCTTGCCGAGCAGCGCGAACATGTTGCGCTTGTAGCTTTCGACGCCGGGCTGGTCGAACGGGTTGACGCCTGTCAGGTAGCCCGAAATCGCACAGGCTTTTTCAAAGAAATAGACCATGTAGCCAAATTCATACTCGCTGATCTCGGGCACTTCGAGCGTCAGGCACGGCACGCCTCCGTCGTTGTGCGCCAGGATCGTACCCTCACAGGCCCTGCCGTTGACATAATCCATCGTTCTGCCGGCAAGGAAATTGAGGCCGTCGAGATCCTCCTGCATCGGATCAATCGTATACTCGGTTTTGGGCTTTTGAAAACGTACAAAGGTCTCGTAAAGGATGCGCCTGCCCTGCTGGATATACTGGCCCATCGAATGAAGGTCGGTGGAAAACACCGCCGCGGAGGGGTAGATGCCCTTGCCGTCCTTGCCCTCGCTTTCGCCGAAAAGCTGTTTGAACCATTCGTTCATCATGGTAAACGCGGGCTCAAAGCAGACGAGCATCTCGATCTCGTACCCCTTGCGGGAGAGGATGTTTCTCGCCGCCGCATAGCGGTAACAGCTGTTTGCCGAAAGATCGGGGCTGTCGAGCTCCTTCATCGCCTGCTGCGCGCCGGACAGGATCGCATCGATATCCGCGCCGGAAACGGCTATGGGCAACAGCCCGCAGGCGGTGAGCACGGAATAGCGCCCGCCGATATCGTCGGGGATGACAAAGCTCTCGTAGCCTTCGGTATCCGCCAGCTTCTTGAGCGTGCCGTGCGCCTTGTCTGTGGTGGCATAGATTCTGCCGCGCGCGCCGGATTTGCCGTACTTTTTCTCCAGCAGCCCCCGGAAGACCCGGAAAGCGACTGCGGGCTCGGTGGTGGTGCCGGATTTCGAGATGACGTTGATCGAAACGTCCCTGCCCTGACAGATTGAGAGCAGCTCGTTGAGATAGGCAGAGCTGATGTTGTTGCCCGCGAAGTAGATCTCGGGCGTATCCTTTTTGAGGTTGTTATAGAGCGGCGACCGGAGCAGCTCTATGGCCGCGCGCCCCCCCAGATAGGAGCCGCCGATGCCGATCACGATGAAGACGTCGGTATCCTTCTGTATCTTTGCCGCCGCGGCCTTGATCCTCGCAAACTCGGCCCTGTCGTAGCCCTCCGGGAGGGTGAGCCAGCCAAGATACTCGTTGCCGAGGCCGGAGCCCGCGTGCAGCACCTCATGCGCCGCCTTCACCTGCGGGGCGATTGCCGTATATTCGTGCTCCGCAATGAAACGCGAAGCGTAAAGCCCGCTGAACTGGACTGCCACCGTTCGTCATCCTTTCGTGTTAAAACGCCTGCGATATTTCTTTACCTTTATTTTACCTGAATTGCCGCCGCAATTCAATACAAAATTGTTAATTTTCATGCCGCGACCATCGCATGGAACAGCTTCGCGAACGCCTTTGAAAAGCTCATGCGCGCCACGGCGGACTTTGCGATCAGCGGGATGCCGCCGATCTTCTTGCCGTTGACCGACAGGGTGATCTGCCCGAGCACCTGCCCCTTCTCAACGGGCGCCATAACATTCGGCACAAGGCTAACCTTCTGCTCGACTTTCTTCTGCAGCGCCTTGTCGATTAGGATCGTCGGGGTGCCCTCTGTCACCACCTGCACCGTGTCGCTCTCGCCGCGCAGCACCCGCACCGTCAGCTTCTGGCTCAGGGGCTGCGGCTTTGTTACCGCCCAGTTGGTGAAACCGAAATCGAGCAGATTGCGCGCGGCCGTGAAGCGCTCGTCGCTGGTCGCGGAGCCGAGCGTCACGGCGATGAGCTGCATACCGCTGCGCTGAGCCGTCGCCGAGATGCAGACGCCTGCCTTGCTGGTGGTGCCGGTCTTCAGGCCGTTGCAGCCGGTGTAAAAACGAACCAGCCGGTTGGTGTTGGTCAGGCCCGTCTTGCCGCCCCGAAGCGTATCCATCCAGACTGTGCAATAGCTGAATATCTCCTTGTGCGTGAGCAGCTCGCGCGACATCAGCGCGATGTCGTAGGCCGAGGTCAGGTGGCCGTCGGCATCAAGACCGGTACAGTTGACAAAATGGGTGTCTTTCATGCCGAGCTCTCCGGCCTCGGTGTTCATCTCGTTGACAAACGCCTGCTCGGTGCCGGAAACCGCCTCCGCGAGCGCGACCGCCGCGTCGTTGGCCGACTGGATCGCCATCGCCTTGAAGAGATCGTTGACCGTCATGACCTCATTGGGTTTCAGCCAGATGTCCGAGCCGCCCATCGACGCTGCGTGCTCGCTGACGGTGATCTTCTGGCTGAGCTTGAGCGTGCCGTTTTCGATTGCCTGCAACACCAGAAGCTCCGTCATGATCTTCGTGATGCTCGCACAAGCCAGCTTCTCATGCGGATTGAGCTCGTAAAGCACTTTACCCGTCGATTGTTCCATGAGCACCGCGGCCTTGGCCTTGAACGCAGCGGGCTGCGCCGCCTGCTGGGCAGTGCCCGAGCCCGATTTATCCGTGGATTTCTGCGTCGTGGATTTCTGCGCCATCGATTTGAGAGTCGCCATCTTGGTCGCCACAGCCTCGCCCACCGCCGTCTGCGACGCCGCCACCTGGCCCGCCGTAAGCGCCGCCAGCATCGCGGCTATCAGCGGAAAAACGAGTAACTTTTTAAACATTGCCATCCACCTCCGTTACATAATTATATGCGGGCGGAGGTGTTATTACGCCGGTCGATCAACATATCGGGGGTATTCTCTGTGTGCCTGCGCGATTTTCAGTTTAGCCGCCGTAATTTTTATGCCGCCAGCGGCGGCATAAAAATTACGTGAAATTGTTGTGTGAATCCCGGGGCTTCAGCGGAGTAGCGTCTTCCCAGCCGACTGCAGATCATTGCAGGCCTCGATCATTCGCTGCGCCATGCCGGCCTCGCCCGCGCGCAGGTAGGAGCGCGGGTCGTAGACCTTCTTGTTGCCAACTTCCGATTCGATTTTGAGCACGCCGTCATAGTTTTTGAACATGTGATCCGCAACCGGGCGTGTAAACGCATACTGCGTATCGGTGTCGATATTCATTTTCACGACGCCGTAATCGAGCGTCTCTGCAATATCCTCTTTCTCGGAGCCCGATCCGCCGTGGAAAACGAGGTAGAACTTCGTATCCTCGCCGTAGACCGATTTGAGCTCCTTCTGGCCGTCGCGCAGGATCTTCGGGTTGAGCTTGACATTGCCGGGCTTGTAAACGCCGTGGACATTGCCGAACGTGGCCGCCACCATATAGGTCGCGCCTTCAACGGCAGAAAGCTCGCGGTAGACCTCGACCATATCGCCGGGCGTGGTGTAAAGCTTGCTGTTCGGCACATCGGAATTGTTCACGCCGTCTTCCTCGCCGCCGACAACGCCGGCCTCCACCTCGAGGATGATCTCGCTTTTCGCGCAGCGCGCGAGCAGCCCCTTGGCGATTTTAAGATTTTCCTTGAGCGGCAGCACCGAGCCGTCGAACATGTGGCTGTTGAAAACATTGGGTCTGCCGCACGCGCGGCGCCTTTCGGTCTCTTCGATCAGCGGCAGCACAAACGACTCCAGCTTCTCAGCCTTGCAGTGGTCTGTGTGCAGCGCCACGAAAACGTTGTATTGATCGGCGATAAACCGGACATAGTCCGCAATGGCGATCGCGCCGAGCGCGCTGTTTTTTACGGCGTTGCCCGAAGCATGCTCGCCGCCGCCCACCGAAACCTGAATGATCCCGTCTGATTTTGCATTTGCAAACGCCATCAGCGCGGCGCTGGCCGTCTCCATCGAGGAAACGTTCACCGCCGGGTAGGCGTAATGGCCTTTGGAGGCCGCTTCCAGCATGGCTTTGTACTGCTCTAAATTTACGACCGGCATGGAAACACTTCTTTCAATCATTTATTATGAACCGGGGCGCAATCCCCCGCGATCCTGCCGCGGGGAAATTCATTATATGAGCCGCAAAAACGGCCGGCAGAGAATCTGCACCGGCCTGATACGAATTTCAGTTTAATTCGGCTTTACCGGTTATGGCAGAATCACTTTTGCCGCTGTAACCCTGATCTCCATTAAAATGCGAATGATACCCGCGTTTTAAATGGGAGAATCGTACAAAATCAGCGCTTCTTCTGGCGAAAATCCGCTGCAGCCGTCCGCTGCAGTATTAAAGCGCCGTTTTCGCGGCGCTTTAAGTCTGCGTTAGATGATAAAAGGCTTGATTTCCTCAAGGAACTTTGAATCTTCACCGCTCTTGGCCTCAAGCTTGATCGGCTTGGAAAGGTCAAGGCTGAAAATGCCCATGATGGATTTCGCATCAATCACATAACGGCCCGAAGTGAGATCAACCTCAAACTCATACTTGGAAACAATGTTCACGAACTTCTTGACGTCGTTAATGGTATTCAACATAATATTGACAGCAACCATCGAAAATTCCTCCTAACGGTTTATGTAACTATTACCTAAGAATAATATAACAGTTGTTAAAAGCTTAGTCAACATACAATTGTATTTTGTATCGATTTTTATTATAATATACAAAAGAAGCAGGTTATTTTCCTGTTAAAAGATCAAATTTCGGAGGCAGCGCAAAAATTTATGAAAGCCGCACTTTATACGCTCGGCTGCAAGGTCAACCAGTATGAGACGCAGATCATGGAACAGCGGCTGCGCGCTGCGGGCTACGAAATTGCCGGTGCGGATGAAGCCGCCGATGTCTTTGTGGTCAATTCCTGCACCGTCACCGCGCAGAGCGATGCAAAGTGCCGCAAGCTGCTCCACCGTCTGCGCAGGATGTGCCCCGATGCGCTCATCGTGCTCACCGGCTGCATGCCGCAGGCCGCGCCTGAAGCGGCCGCAGCGCTCACGCAGGCCGATGTCATCACCGGCACACAGGAGCGTGCCGTTATCGACGAGGTCATCGCAGAGGCGATGCGCGGGGGGCGCAGGGTGCGCATTGCGCCGCACGAGCCGGGCGAGCGCTTCGCCAGCGCGTGCGCCGAGGGCTTTTCACAGCGCACGCGCGCGTTTGTCAAGATTGAGGACGGCTGCGCGAGCTACTGCTCCTATTGCATCATTCCCTATGCGCGCGGGCCGGTGCGCTCCAAACAGCCGCAGGAGCTCGCGCGGGAGCTCGAGGGGCTCGCCCGCATCGGCTATCGCGAAGCAGTGCTTGTGGGCATCAATCTTTCAGCCTATGGCAGCGACCTCGGCCTGACACTCGCCGACGCGCTCGAAACGGCGCAGGCGGCCGACGGCCCCGAAAGGATCCGGCTCGGCTCGCTGGGGCCGGAGCTTGTCGAAGATGCTTTCGTCGAGCGCATCCGGCCACTTAATAAGCTGTGCCCGCATTTTCATCTCTCGCTGCAGAGCGGCTGCGCGGCGACTCTCGCGCGCATGAGCCGGCGCTACACGCCCGCGCAGTATGCCGGGGCCGTGCATAGGCTCCGCGATGCGTTTCCGGGCTGCGCCATTACCACCGATATCATCGCCGGCTTTCCCGGTGAAACGCAGCAGGAATTTGAGGAATCACTCGCGTTTGTGCAAACCATGCGTTTCGCGCAGGCGCATATTTTTGTTTATTCCAGACGCAGCGGCACAAAGGCGGCGTCGCTCGGCGGCCAGGTCGCGCGCGCAGAAAAAGAACGCCGCGCGCATATCCTCCGGGAGGCCTGCGACGGCAGCCGCGGCGCGTTTCTCGAAGGACGCGTAGGGCAAACGATGCGCGTGTTGTTTGAAAGCAGTCTGCGCGGTGACGGGCGCGAGGGCTTCGCGGGCGATTACACGCCCGTGCGCGCCGTCTGTGGGCGTGAGTTGCAGGGCCGCTTCGCCGACGTGCGCATCCTCTCCTGCGACGGGGAATGCTGCTTCGGGGATGTGGAACGGATTATCAGCTGACTTTCGCAACGGGGCGGGAGCATGAAAATAACGGATTTTGAGAGGGAGATTGAATTGGTATACCGCATCTATGTTGAAAAAAAGCCGGAATTCGCTATCGAAGCCGCGGGTGTTCTCGCCGATCTGAAGACCGCGCTGCGCCCCCGGGGCCTTTCGGGCCTGCGCATCCTCAACCGGTACGACATCGAGGGGATTTCACAGGAGGTTTTTGATGCGGCGAAAGGCACGGTGCTTTCGGAGCCGCAGGTGGATACGATCTCGGCCGAGCTGCCGGCGGGTAAGCCCGGGCAGCGCATCTTCGCATCGGAATACCTGCCGGGGCAATTCGACCAGCGCGCCGATTCGTGCGCGCAGTGCATCCAGATCCTCACACAGCAGGAACGCCCGCTCGTGAAGACCGCGCGCGTCTATCTGCTTGACGGCGAGATCACCGACGAATGTTTCGCGCAGATCAGGGCCTATCTTGTCAACCCGGTCGAGAGCCGCGAGGCCTCGCTCGGGCTGCCCGAAACACTCGCCGAGCATTACGAGATCCCCAGGAGAGTCAAGATCCTGAAAAATTTCATCAACGCCTCCAGAGAGCAGCTTGAGGAATTCGGGCGCGAATTCGGCCTTGCGATGGATTCCGACGACATTCTGTTCTGCCAGGAATATTTCCGCAATTCCGAGCAGCGCGACCCGACCATCACCGAAATCCGCATGATCGACACCTATTGGTCGGATCACTGCAGGCACACGACCTTCCTCACACAGATCGACGAGGTCCAGATTGAGCCCGAAGCGATCCGCACCAGCTATGAAAAATACCTTCGGAGCCGCTCGATGGTATACGGCTCAAAGCGGCGGCCCGTTACGCTGATGGATCTTGCCACCATGGGCGTCAAACGCCTCAAGAAAGAAGGCCTCATCCCCGACCTTGACGAATCCGACGAGATCAACGCCTGCTCCGTCAGGGTGAAGGCCGATGTGGACGGAAAAGACGAGGATTGGCTGCTCATGTTTAAAAACGAGACCCACAACCACCCCACCGAGATCGAGCCATTCGGCGGCGCGGCGACCTGTCTGGGCGGCGCGATCCGCGACCCGCTTTCGGGCCGCAGCTATGTCTATCAGGCGATGCGCGTAACGGGCGCGGCCGACCCGCGCACGCCCGTTGAAAAAACCATGGCCGGCAAGCTGCCGCAGCGCAAGATCACCGTCGGCGCGGCGCAGGGCTACAGCTCCTACGGTAACCAGATCGGCCTCGCGACGGGGCTTGTCAGCGAGCTCTACCACCCGGGCTACGCGGCCAAGCGCATGGAAATCGGCGCCGTTGTGGGCGCGGCTCCGGCCGCGAACGTCGTGCGCAAGTCGCCCGTGCCGGGCGATATCGTCATCCTGCTCGGCGGGCGCACGGGGCGCGACGGCTGCGGCGGCGCGACGGGCTCTTCAAAATCGCACACGCTCGAGTCGCTGAGCTCCTGCGGCGCGGAGGTGCAGAAGGGCAACGCGCCCGAGGAGCGCAAGATCCAGCGGCTTTTCCGGAATCCGCATGTGACAGCAATGATCAAGAGCTGCAACGACTTCGGCGCGGGCGGCGTTTCGGTGGCGGTGGGCGAGCTCGCCGACGGGCTTTCCATCAACCTCAACTCCGTGCCGAAAAAATACGAGGGCCTCGACGGCACCGAGCTCGCGATTTCGGAATCGCAGGAGCGCATGGCCGTCGTCGTCTCCGCCACGGATGCCTACCATTTCATTGCCGAGGCATCCAAGGAAAATCTTGAGGCTACCGCCGTCGCCTTTGTGACGAAGGAGCCGCGGCTTAAAATGTTTTGGAACGACGCCGAGATCGTCGATGTTTCGCGCGAATTCCTCAATTCCAACGGCGCGCGGCGGCACGCCCGCGTTGAGGTGCCGCAGCAGGACGTTTCCGCGCTGTACCGTCATGCGCCGGTCGACAATGCTTCCAAAAGCTGGCTCGAATGCGTTTCGCAGCTCAATGTCTGCTCGCAGAAGGGGCTGGTCAGCCGCTTTGATTCGACGATCGGCGCGGCTTCGGTGCTGCTGCCCTACGGCGGCGCGCGCCAGATGACGCCCGCGCAGGCGATGGCGGCCAAGCTGCCCGTTTTAAACGGCAGCACCTCCACCTGCTCGGTGATGGCGTGGGGCTTCAACCCATCCCTGTGTGAAAAAAGCCCCTATCACGGCGCGGCGCTCGCCGTTGTGGAATCGGTGGCGCGCCTGGTCGCCGCCCGGGGGGGCAACAAAAAAACGACGCTTTATCTGGACCAGTACTTATAGCGCCTCGGAGGCG
>JARLHS010000077.1 GCA_031292115.1 Clostridia bacterium
CGTTATCGGCTCCAACGGGCATTGCCCGCAGAGAGACGCGCACCCCATAAAGGGGTGCGCGTCTCTCTGCGTAACTGTTGAAATCACTTTGCGCTTTAAATTTGTACTATTGTCAGCAGCATAAGTATCCGTATATCTGATCTGGGTTATTTTCGTGGCAGCAGACTGCGGAGCAGGTTTATGCCAGATATTTTTTCAGCGGCTTGTAGAGGGCGGAGGCCACGATGAGGCAGATGACAAGATCGGGAATTAAGAACAGCGCGTTGTATGCCACCGAATAGAGCCAGACGTTGTTTGTAAAGGCAAGCAGAGAATCGCGCGTATGCGCGGAGTGCGCAATATACCAGACAAAAGACTTCGCCCAGTCTTTCGGCATCCATGAGGCGAAGAAAATGGCGCCGGAGATCACATGGGAGACGAGGCGGAGCAGCACGGCGGTCGTCATGCCGAGCAGCATTTTACCGTAGCCCCTGCCGTAGATGCCCGCAAAGCCGAGGCAGGTGAAGGCGATCAGGTAATCAAAGAAGAGGGAGCCGACAAGCGACTGCGGAGTCAGGCCCCAGCCCGAAAGAGCGCCGATATCGAGAATGAGCTCAATGACGGCGAATACGAAGCCTGTCGCCAGGCCCCATTTAATGCCGTGCCGATAGGCGGCGAGCAGCACGGGCAGCATGCCGCAAATCGTGATCGAGCCGCCGAGCGGCATCACAAAAAACCGGGTAAAATAGCTCAGCGCAACGGAAATGGCGACCATCAGCGCGCATTCCACCAGACGGAGGGTTTTGCTTTCCATGAAGGGTCTTCCTTTCGTAAATAAAAAATCACCGTGCCGGTATCGGCGCGGTGATTAATTCATAACATACCATCAATTAATTCCTACGCCGGCATTATCCGGATCAGGTTCATGGGTTAGGAATATCAATGGAATTCCTTCTCAGCCGAAGTCGTTCAGCACCCCTTCAATTGTGATTTAGATTATAGCGGATACCGCCGGGGATGTCAAGGGTCAGATTCAAATATCCCGGAAAACGGCGTACGAAAGGCATTATTTATGGCACCCGGTTTTTACGGCTTGTTTTTTCGAACATTTTGGATTATAATAACAGCATGACGGGGGTGTTTGCTTGCTTCAAATGTTGCTGAACCGATCTTCATTTTCCGATATGATATTCATGGTCATCACCATGGCTGTCATCACGCTGGTTTCCCTGCCGTTCCACGAATTTTCACATGCGCTCATTGCCAACGCGCTGGGTGACCAAACCGCGAAGCGCGTCGGGAGGCTGACGCTCAATCCGCTCAGGCATCTTGACGTTCTCGGCACGATCTGCCTTGTGCTGGCAGGCTTCGGTTGGGCGAAGCCCGTGCCGGTAAACCCGTCGAATTTCAAGCATCCCAGGGCCGGCATGGCGCTGACGGCGCTTGCGGGGCCCATTTCAAACCTCTTTCTCGCATTCGTTGCGGAATTTTTCCTGATTGTCATGAAAACACCTTCGGATTCACTGAATTATTTGTTCCTGTTCTATTTTATCTATATCAACGTCATGCTCGCCGTCTTCAACCTGATTCCGATCAATCCGCTGGACGGCTCGCGCATTCTGGCGCTCATTCTTCCTCGGCGCGCCGAGGCGTTTCTTTCCCGCTATGAGCAGTATCTGATGATCGTCGTATTTATCCTGATTTTCTCGGGCCTGCTCAATACGCCCATTACCTTTCTTGTTAACCATATTATGATCGGATTTGAAAGCGTCATCAATCTGCTTCCGCTCTGAAAGAGGAACGTTTGAAAGACAAATCTTTCAAACGGGGGTTCTGCCCTTTTACGCCGCATGGCGCGGCGCGAATTGCCTCGCGGTCTTTGGCCGCGATGAAGACCTGGGCAAAGCATCCCGGTTTCGGCGCGAAAGGATGGTCATAACGATGGAAAAGCTCTCATTCAAGCTCGAAGTCTTCGAGGGCCCGCTCGACGCGCTGCTTTTTCTGATTTCAAAGAACAAGCTCAACATATACGATATCCCCATCTCGGAGCTGCTGAGCCAGTATATGGGCTATCTCAACGCCATGCAGGAAATGGATCTTGAAATCACGAGCGATTTCCTTGAGATGGCATCGCGCCTCGTGCAGATCAAAACCGCGATGCTGCTGCCCAGGCATGACGAGTCGGACGAGCCCGACCCGCGGGCCGAGCTGATGAATACGCTGATCGAATACGGCACCTGCAAACGGATGGCCGCCGCGCTGCGTGAACGCGCTGCGGGGTTTGATCTTTTTACGCGCGCGCCTGTGAAGTTCGGGCGGGATGCCGTTTACCATCTGAGCCACGATGCCGACGAGCTGCGCAAAGCCATCTTTTCCACTGCGGTAAAGATTAAAAGGCGGATGCCGCCGCCTGCCTCGGCATTTACGGGCGTCGTCGGCAGGCAGATCGTTTCCGTCGCTTCACGCATCATCCATATCCTGCGGTGCCTCGTGAGCGAAGGCGTGCATCCGATGGAAAGCCTCTTTGACTCTTCCCGCAGCCGCTCGGAGGCGGTGGCAACCTTTTTGGCGCTGCTCGAGCTGATCAAATCAAAACGTGTCGCGCTTGAGGATGTCGAAAGCACCCCTTACGTTAAAATCATCAACAGAAACGGCGGTTAAGTCAAAATGGATATAAAATTCGCGGAGGCGGCCGTTTAGGCGATACTTTTCGCGAGCGGCGAGCCTGTTTCCGCGGAAAGAATCGCGGAGGCGCTCGAGCTTGACCGGGCAACGGCCGTAAAAGTCATCAACAATTTCATGCTGCGCAGGAATGCCGACGGCGGAGGTCTCAGCGTGATCCATGTGGAAAGGTCTTACCAGATGGTAACGCGCAAGGAATTCGCCCAATACATACGCCACGTGCTCGAGGTGCGGCGCAATGTGCCGCTCACACAGCCCGCGATGGAAGTGCTCGCAATCGTCGCCTATAACCAGCCCGTCACGAAGGGCTACATCGAGCAGGTGAGGGGCGTTGATTGCTCGGGCGTCGTCAACAGCCTTGTTGAGAAGGGTCTCCTTGAGGAGTGCGGGCGTATGGAGGTGCCGGGCAAGCCGATCATTTACGGGACTACGTCCGCGTTTCTGCGCTGCTTCGGGCTCTCCTCGCTGAGAGATCTGCCGCCCACGGAGCAGGCGCAACGGGCGCAGGAAGAGCTTGAGGATAAGGGCGCCTGATCGATCTGAGCCGCCCGGCAGAAAGGGAGTGTTGGCTTTTTGGCTCTGCGCATTCTGCTGATCATTGTGATTGCGCTGGCGGCGCTGCTTTGCTGCAAGGTGCACGTCCTTGCCGATTACGGCGAAGATTTTGAGCTGCGGCTCCGCTATCTTTTTGTGACCTGGCGGATTAGACGGCCCGAAAAGGGAAAAGCTAAAACCGGAAAAAAGAGAAAGCCCGCGCTGCAAGCTCTGCTGGATCATTTTGGAAGATTTTTTGATTTCTTCAGGAAAACGGCTTCCGATTTCGTGCGCAAAATCACCGTTGAAAGGCTTGAGCTTGAGATTGTCATCCATGACGACGACGCGGCCCAGACCGCGATCCTCTACGGAGAAGCCTGCGCCGTCATATACCCGGTGGTGGGCTTCCTGTCAGATTTCAAAGCGGTCAGGCAGCGCCGGATTGAAGTAAGGCCCGATTTTACAGGCGGCGAAAGCAGTGCGCGTTTCGGCTGCACGCTGGGCATCCGGCTCGGCGCTTTGCTTGGCATCGCGATCGTACGGCTCACGGGGCTGCTGATTTCATTGATAAAGAATAAACCGGCGAAACGCCGGGAGGGAAGTGTCGAAAAATGAGCGAACATCCGATTGAAGGGCTGATGAATACGGCCCTGCAGAATATCCGTCAGATGATGGATGTCAACACGATCATCGGCGAAAAGATCACCACCGAAGACGGTACCGTCATCATCCCGGTCTCCAAGGTTTCGTTGGGCTTCGCCTCCGGTGGCTCGGATTTCCCCTCGAAAACAGACAAGGAGCTTTTCGGCGGCGGCAGCGGCGCGGGCGGAACGATTATTCCGGTGGCGTTTATCGTTATTTCAAACGGCGACGTCAAGCTGCTGCAGATTTCCCCGAGCAACACGCCTGCGGATAAGGCGATCAGCCTCGTGCCGGAGCTTTTTGACAAGATCACCGCGCTTTTCAACAAGAATAAGAATAAAGGCGCGAAGCCCGAGCCAGAGCGGAAGCCCGAGAACTGAGACTGTGTGTAAATCGATAGCGTATTGGCCCCTCCCTGTGCATATAATTAAACGCGGCCGTAACTGAATGATATCCAGGCTGGGAATTATTCAGACCGAATCGTGGATCGGGCCCGGCACGTTTCAGGGAAGGCGGGGCGGGTTTCATTGCTCAAAAAGGCTGTTTGTCTGTTTCTTGCGGCACTTTTTCTGCCATGCTCGGCGGCTATGGCCAAGCACAGCGGGGGAGCGGCCATAAAATCCACCATGCCGTCGGTCTGCGCGAAGGGCGCGGCGCTGGTCGAGATGACCTCGGGCAGGCTGCTTTACGGCAAAAACGAGAGCCTGCGGCTGCCGATGGCTTCCACCACCAAGATCATGACGGGCCTTCTCGCTTGCGAATCCGGCAGGCTCGGCGAGACGGTCACCGTGCCGGCGGCGGCGCTGCGTGTGGAAGGCTCCTCGATGGGGCTTCAGGAAAACGAGCGCATCACGCTGCGTGATCTTACCTATGGCCTGATGCTGGAATCAGGCAATGACGCCGCAAATGCCATTGCGATTGCTCTTGCCGGCTCAACGAGCGCATTTGCCGCAAAGATGAACCTTAGAGCCGAATCGCTGGGACTGAGCGGCACGCATTTTGTAACGCCCTCGGGGCTGGATGCGGCAGATCATTATACGACGGCGCTTGACCTCGCGCGCCTGGGCGCCTACGCGATGCAGAACGCCGATTTCGCGGCCATTGTCTCAACGCAAAAGATCCGTGTGACCTATGACGGCAAAAGCAACGGCAGGCTGCTTGTCAACCACAACCGCATGCTTAGCCTTTATGACGGAGCAGTGGGCATCAAGACAGGCTTTACAAAGAAATGCGGCAGATGTCTTGTGACGTGTGCGAAAAAAGACGGCGTCTGCCTTGTCGTATGCACGCTGAATGATTCCGACGACTGGGATGACCACAAAAAGCTGCTGGATTACGGTTTTTCACTGCTGAAAAGTGAGAAGCTGCTGCAGAGTGTGGCGCCAAAGGTTACGGCGAATGTCGTCGGCGGCACCGCGGATACCGTAGCGTTGCAGTATAATACGCAGGTTACGGCCGCTCTGCGCGACGGCGA
>JARLHS010000078.1 GCA_031292115.1 Clostridia bacterium
AATCGGCCATGGCTGAAAAAAGCGCGCGTGTCGCGTCCTTTGGATGCGAAGTCATGAAGCGGATGCGGAAATCGCCGTCGATGTCGTTGATTTCACGCAGCAGCCGTGCGAAATCGTAGCCGACCGAGAGATCGTTCCCGTAGGAATTGACATTCTGCCCGAGCAGCGTGATTTCCCTGCAGCCTTCGCTTGCAAGCTGTGTTGCCTGCGCGAGCACCGCCTCGGGCCGCCGGCTTTTTTCCCTGCCGCGGACATAGGGCACGATGCAGTAGGAGCAGAAATTGTTGCATCCGTACATCACGTGCAGCCATGCCTTCACGCCGCCGGAGCGCCGCACGGGCAGCCCCTCGGCTATACCGTCGTCTGCCTCCGGCGTCTCATAGACTCTGCCCTCCTGCGTCATCACACGGTATAAAAGCTCCGGCAGCCGCTGCAGCGCATGCGTGCCGAAGACAAGATCGACATACGGGTAGCTCTTGCGGAGCTTCTGCACGATGTGTTCCTGCTGCACCATGCAGCCGCAGAGCCCGATGATCACCGACGGCCGCAGCTGCTTGAGCGGCTTGAGGGCACCCACGTTGCCGAAAACGCGCTGCTCGGCATGCTCACGCACGGCGCAGGTGTTAAAAAGCACGAGGTCGGCGTTCTGCGCGTTTTCGGTGAAACCGTAGCCCATGCGCGCAAGCATGCCGCCGAGCCGCTCACTGTCGCTGGCATTCTGCTGGCAGCCGTAGGTGCGGATGAATGCGAGCGGCTGACTGCCGGTATTTTCGAAAACGCGGCGGTTTATAGCAAGCACCTGCTCGCAAAAGGCCTCGCCGCCATTCTCCTGCGAGGGCTCCTGGGTTTGCTCCATGCGGGAACGCCCTTCCTTCACGATCGGTATTTCGTTCCCTATGATACCACACGGTAAACCTGATGTAAAGCGGGCGCGGCACCCGCACCGGCATGCAGGCGGCCCTCCCGGAGGAGGGCCGCCTGCAATACTGATCCCAACTATATATAACAGAATAAGTTTTTAGCATATCTCACGTAAGCACTAAGCAATTCTGTTATATATTGCGCATGTGCATTTGCGAAGCAAAATTTTGCACGCGCTTTGGCGTTTAGGCCGTTCTCTATATACAGCTGCTCTTATATTAATTATTTATTCAGTTGTATATAGAAAGTGTATCTAATCAAGACTTTGCAGTCGCCAAAACGCAGGGCCCCCGCACAGTCTTGGAAAATATGCTGTTAGCAAATGGCTTGTTTGGGATCAAATCGGAATTCGGTTAAGAGGCAAGACGGCATTCGGCAGAAAATACGGGAAGACGCTCCCCTTTACTGAATGCAGCCGCAGAATTTTTCGAGCACCTCGCAGAAATCTTGCTGCGAGCAGGCCAGCGCCTTCGCGGGGCCGATATCCGTCATGTCGGTGCCCTGGATGAGCACCTTGTAGAAATGCTTGACGCCGAGTCTTTTGAAGAGATCGTGGCAGTAGTTGACGCCGTAGTTGAATTTCCAGTCGATCAGCTTCGGGTAAACGCCACCGGAGGATTGGATATAAAGCATCTCGCGCTCCTTGTCGTCGAGCAGGCCGTCGACGCCGTTCGGCGACAGACGGATCAGGCGCTGGTTGAGCATGATGCAGTCGAGGTATTGCTTGAGGCGTGAGGGGAAGCTCATGCTCCACATCGGCGCGGCGATCACATAGGCATCCGCCGCCTGAAACTGCGCGCACAGGCGGTTCATTTCATCGACGCTGTGCCTGTCTGTCTCGTTGAGCGCGTCGTATTCGGGGCCGCTCACAAGCTCGCACCAGCCGCTGTAAAAGCGGTAATCGGGCTCGGGCAGGTCGACGCCGTAAAGATCCAGCTCCTCCGTTTCATAATCGGAATGGCGCGCGTGAAAACGCGTGAGGAAATCCCTCCCCGCCTGCTTGCTTACGGATGAGCTTTCGGGTTTGGTGCTTGCGGTGATATATAAAAGTTTTTTCAAGTTGTTTCCCTCCGTTAGATGATTCCGTATTATTGTTTTCACACGCGGGGTTTTTATACCGGTTTCTGCAAAATCGCACGGCACGCTTGCAACGGTATGTGAAATACATTATAATGGACATGCCTGAAACAAATTGGAGAAATCCTTAGTACCCCTTAAGCCCGTGGCGCTGCGCGCAGTCGTCTGCCGCAATGCCCGGCGTGCAAAAATAGCCTTATCATCCCCTTCTTCGCGTGATAAGGTGTTTCTAAAAATTCCTGTGCCGGCGCGAAGCGGCGGAATGAGGCCTGATATGCCGGAGCTGAGCATCATTGTTCCGTGTTACAACGAGAGTAAGGTCGTCGGCACCTGCTACCGTGAAACGACGCTGGTGCTTGAAGAGCTCGGAAAAAGCTATGAGCTCATATTCGTCGATGACGGCAGCGGCGACGACACGCTCAGACTGATCAGGGAAATCGCCGCGAATGACCGTCATGTCGGGCTCGTGTCGTTTTCCCGCAATTTCGGCAAGGAAGCCGCGCTTTACGCGGGGCTCAAAGCCGCGCGCGGCGAATACATTGCCGTGATGGATGCCGACATGCAGGATCCGCCTTCGATGCTGCCCGCGATGTATGCCGTGTTGACGGCAGAGGGCTATGACAGTGCCGCCACGCGCCGCGTGACGCGCGCGGGCGAGCCGCCCATCCGCAGCTTCTTTGCGCGGCAGTTTTATAAAATTATCCGCTCGATGTCAAGGGTCGATATCGTCGACGGCGCGCGCGATTTCCGAATGATGACGCGCCAGATGGTCGACGCCGTGCTTTCCCTGCAGGAAAGCCACCGGTTCTCAAAGGGCATCTTCGGCTGGGTCGGCTTTAAAACCAAATGGCTCGAATACGAAAACACCAAACGCGCCGCAGGCGAAACCAAATGGTCGTTTTGGAAGCTTTTCAAATACGCGGTGGACGGTATCGTCTCGTTCACTACCTTGCCGCTGCGCTTTGCCTCGATTATGGGCTTCGCCATCTCGTTCTTCGCATTCGTTTACCTGATCGTCGTGCTGATACGCACGCTTACGCTCGGCATCGTTGTGCCGGGCTACGCGTCGCTGCTCGTGACGATTCTGCTGCTCGGCGGTATCCAGCTCATCAGTGTCGGCATCCTCGGCGAATATATCGCCCGTACTTATATGGAAAGCAAACACCGCCCGCTCTTTATCGTGAAAGAGCAGACATCGCCGCGGCCGGACGACAAATAAGGGCCGCAGCGCGGAGCCAGAACGGAGCCCTGTATTTTCTATGGGATTCCCCCAGGCGCGCGAAATGCAGGGCGCAGCTTTGCGTAATCTATTCGCGTCCTGCCCGCCGCAGGTGTGCCCGCCGCAGGCGCACAGGCGCGCGAAGCGCAGGACGTAATTTTGCATCGTCAGTTCGCATCCTGCTCACAGCGGGCATGCGTTAGTTGAGCTCCAAATCCTGATCATGGTCGCGGCAGTAGCAGTAGAGGCGCCAGAGCATGCCCGCAGCACGGCTTCGCGTCAGCGGGGCAAGAGGGCGCGCGCAGTCGCCGTCGGAGACGGGGATGCCGTTGCCGTAAAGGTTGAGATAGGATTGCATCGCCCACGAAGGGATCGTTGCGGCGTCGCAGAAGACTTTCTGCGCGCGCGTGGAGTCGGATATCTGGGCCGCCCGGCTCATCATCACGACAGCCTCCGCGTCGGTGACAGGCGCCGCGCATTCATAGCTTTTTGCGCCGACGGCGCCGCCGAGGATGCCGTCGCGCTCGGCCTTCTCAACATAGGCCTTGAGCCACATGGGGATATTGCTGTCGTTGGAAAGGCCGGTGTTGACCGTCGGCGAAAGCTCGCTCTGCTTGCCCGTGACGGCGATGAGCATGACAAGAAATTCCCCCTTTGTCACCACCCGCGCGGGGTAAAAGAGATGGCTGCTCCCCACCTGCTCGCCGACGATCACACCCATCTGCGCGAGCTTGACGGCGGCATAGTAATTTGCGTCGCCGTTCATATCGGCATAGGTCAGCGAAGTCTGCGGTTTTTCAATGGCGATGTTTATTTTTACGGATTGGGAAACGGCCCCGTACCGATCCACCGCGGCGCAGGTGAAGCTGTCGTTGCCCGTCATGCCAAGGTAAGGGTCGTAGGTGTAGCTGAGCCCGTTGAAATTGATGGAGCCCTTCACGCTTTGCTGTGTAACACGGATCTTCACCGTGGAGGTATCCTCATCCTGCACGCACAGGCTGCCCTTAATGGACATGTTTTCCTGCGTGGCCAGCGTGTCGGCCGTGACGACAGGCGGGCTGTTGGGCTTGTCAAGCAGCACGATGCTCATCTTGGCACATTTGTTATCCTCGTTCGGAATCAGCGGGATGAAATTGAAGCTCGCCTGTGTGCAGCCCTTTGCCGGCGTGAAATCCAGCGCGTCGAGGCCCTCGCGGCCGATCGTTTCATAAAGGGTAACCTTCTCGCCGGCTATGGTCAGTCTGCCCTGTGAAGCCTCCGGCAGCTGCGTGATGATAACACCTGAGAGTTCATTGTTTTCAAGCCCCATGCGCTTCTCCATCTGCAGCGTCGAGAAAGACACGGGCAGATTGCGCAGGCTGCAGATGCTGTAGGTGACGCTGGGCTTCTCTTCAACCGACGTGTAGTCCGTATCCGCCGAAGCGGCCGCCACCGGCATTGCAAGTGCCAGAAGCAGGCAGACAAAGTTCCTTTTAAATTTGGCGTTTATCCGGGATAAATTGAATCCTGATGAATTGATATGCGATGAAATGCCTTTCATGTTTTTCACTCCATTTTACCGTATGCCTTTATTTTCCGCAGAGCGGCCCCCGTTATACGGCATTTTGTACGAAAAACATGCGACGGTGCCGCACAGGTTTTGACGGGCAATATACCGTTTTTCCTTGCTTTTTTGGCGTGAACCTGTCACAATAATACTAATCTCAAATTAAAAAAGCGATAAAACCGCTTTTTTACCGCCGCTTCCAGCGGCGTGCAAAAACATGTCATGTTTTTGCGAGATTGGTATTGAACGGCTCTCCTGGCGGCTGCCGCCGCCAGATGCCGCAAAGCGGCAGGCATTAAACTGCAGAATTATATCTACAGTTTAATGGGAGAATAGTATAAAAGCAGAAATACTGATAAACGGGAGTATGCTTGATGAAACACCAGCTTGTGATCATTCTGGATTTTGGCGCTCAGTATAACCAGCTGATCGCGCGCCGCGTGCGCGAATGCGGCATTTATTGCGAGATCCGCCCCTGCAGCACCGATGTCGAGACAATCCGTGCGCTTGCGCCTGAGGGGATCATCCTCACGGGTGGTGCCAACAGTGTATATGAAGAAGGCGCGCCGCACTGCGACGCGGCTATTTTTGAGCTCGGCATCCCGGTGCTTGGCATCTGCTACGGT
>JARLHS010000079.1 GCA_031292115.1 Clostridia bacterium
GGCATGGCCCGCGCCGTCAACCCATACGGCGACGGGCACGCTTCGGAGCGCATTATACAGGCCGTATTGAATAACTTCGGCCTCGCGCAGCGCCCCGCGGATTTCACGCCCTGACGCCCGGCGGGATGTTCGCCCCTAGGGAAGAGCCGGGCTCACTCACCCTCTTTCAAAGAGCTCCCCGCGTAAAGACGCATTCCCGCCGGCCTTTGCCTCGGCGGGAATGCGTCTTTATGTATATTTTCATCCATAATATACTATCAGTTGTCTTTTTTCGCCGTATCCGCCGTTTCGCAGATCACACGGAAGACGTTTTCAAGGCCGTTTTTCGCGCTACTTCGGCCCATCGCGGTGATATACTGTGAGCGGTCGTTGTAAACGGCGGTGAGTGTGCTGAGGAATGCCTCCTGCGTAAGAGGCGCGCCCTGCTCATCCACCTCGGCGAGCACCTCGCTGAAGCCCTGCTTTTTAAAGGACTGCGCGTTGATAATCTGATCGCCGCGGCTGGCTTTTTTGGAATAGGGGATGATGATATTGGGCTTTTTGAGCTCAAGGATTTCAAAGATGCTCGTCGCCCCGCCGCGCGTGATAAAAATATCGGCCATCGCGAAGAGGTCGGGCTGCTTTTCGGTCACATATTCAAACTGACGGTAGCCCCTGCGGCCTTCGAGCTCCGGCTTCAGGTTGCCTTTGCCGCAGATGTGGCAGACCTGAAAAATCTCGAGCAGCCTGTCGAGCGAGCCGCGCACAAGGCCGTTGATAAATCCTGAGCCCTGGCTGCCGCCCGTGACGACGATGACGGGCTTTTCCTCGGTGAAGCCGCAGAGCGCAAGCCCCGCGGAGCGTGAGCCCGAAAGCAGCTCCGGGCGGATCGGCAGGCCCGTCCATACGCCTTTGCCCTTGGGCAGATATCCGGCCGTCTCAGGGAAGGTGTGGCAGACCTTCGCTGCGAACGGCACGGAAAGCCGGTTCGCAAGCCCGACCGTGCTGTCGGATTCATGGATGACCACCGGCACGCCGCCGAGCGACGCCGCCCAGACAACGGGAGTTGAAACAAACCCGCCCTTGCTGAAAACAACATCCGGCCTGATTTTTCGGATCAACCGGCCCGCTTCAAAAAAGCCGGCACCGATCTTGAAAACGTCGGTGACGTTTTTTAAATCGGCATACCGGCGAAGCTTGCCGCCCGTGATTCCGTGGAACTGCACGCCGAGCGGCGCAACGAGCTTTTCTTCCATCCCGCCCTTAAGGCCGATGTAATGCACGGTAAAACCTGCCTGCAATAACTTCGGGATCAGCGCGATATTGGGCGTGATATGCCCCGCCGTGCCTCCGCCCGTCAAAATAACTGTCTTCATGGAAACCCCGTCCGATCCGCGGAAACATACGACCGCCTTCCGCAACCCTTATGATAGCACCTGGGACAAAATAATGTCAAGGGGAACGGGGGGGACAGAATGTACCCGATGAAAAGAAGCCGCTCTTCAGCTCGAATAGTTCTCAAGCAGCGCGAGCAGCTCGTCACGGGTTCCCACATGGATGCCCGCCTGAAGCTGAAGCCTGGCTTCCTGCGGCAGCGTCGAGGTGTAAACATCCAGCACCTGCTGCGGCTCGCCGCCCTGCGCGCTGAAGACTGCAACCTTTCCGTTGTAATCGCGTACAATATATCCGCTCTGCGTGGCAGACGAGGAGGCCGGTGAGGTCACATGCGCCGCGGCGGCCCTGCGCGGCAGCAGGACGGCCGCCGGGACGATCGTGGCAACCGTCAGAAGCGACGCAATCGAAACAATCAGCTTTGCCTTCATTGCGGTTTTATCCTTTCCCCAAGAACTTTTTCTGATATTATGCCCGTTTTTTTCAGGATTATGTCAGGTAAATTCCCTATTAGCATATGAAAATTCCGAAATTGTGGTATAATAACCTACAAGGAGGCGATTTTTTTTAATGAACAAATCCTCAAAGAGCAAAGCACTTACGACCAGGCACAGTCATACGTCGCCTGCGAAAACACGCCGTGCAAGCGGGCCTGTTAAGAAAACGGCCTCGATTATCGGCAAGACGCTGCTGACCGTTTTTCTGATCTGCGTGATTACCGGATGCATCCTTGCGGGGGCAATGATCTTCTATGTGATCAAGGTCGACAATCCGGGCGCGCTTGACCTGAGTAACGCCAAGCTGAATTATACGACCATCATATATGCGAACGACTCCAAAACCGGCAAGCCTGTCGAGATCGACCGCCTCTATAAGGAAAACCGCATCTGGGTTGACCTGAGCAAGATCCCCGACAACCTCAAAAACGCGTTTATAAGTGGGGAAGATCAGCGTTTTTATACGCATGAGGGCGTGGATTGGCAGCGTACCTTTGCCGCGCTGGCCAACTATTTCGTGCATTTTATGAGCTCCCAGCAGGGCGGCTCGACGATTACGCAGCAGCTTGTCAAGAATGTCACCGGCCAGAGTCAGGTGACGCCCAGCCGCAAGGTGCAGGAGATTCTTATCGCGCTGAGCACCGAAAAGAAATATTCAAAGGACGAAATCCTTCAGGCTTATCTGAATACCATCGGGCTCGGAGAAAACTGCAACGGCGTGCAGACAGCGGCAAACACCTATTTCGGCAAGGATGTGAGCAAGCTCGACCTCGCCGAATGCGCCACGATCGCGGGGCTGACGAAATCCCCCACTTATAATGATCCCTTCACGCATCCGGACAGAGCCCGGACGCGCATGATCTATGTGCTTCAATGGATGCTGAAACTCAACAAGATCACACAGGCGCAGTATAACCAGGCCGTTCATGAAAAACTTGTTTACAAAAAGGCGCAGTATACTCAGCAGAAAAATAAGGTGCAAAGCTACTTCGTCGATCAGGTGATCACCGATGTGACCAATGACCTGGTTGCAAAAAAGGGCTATACGAAGGCCTATGCGCACAGCCTGATTTACTCGCAGGGGCTTCAAATCTATACAACGATGAATCCGACGATTCAGTCGATCCTGGAGAAGGTCTATGCCGACCCCAGCAACTTCCGCAAGATTTCAGGAACCGTCCAGCCACAGTCAGCCATGCTGATCGCCGATTACACGGGGCAAATCGTCGGCATTGTGGGCGGGCGGGGCACCAAGACCGCCGACATGGTGCTCGACCGCGCCACGCAGTCGATGCGGCAGCCGGGCTCGTCGATCAAGCCGATCGCCGTTTATGCTCCGGCAATGGATCTCAACCAGATCACCTGGTCCACCTTCCTGAGCGATACCGCGGTGATGCAAACAAGGAACGACCGGGGCGTAATCGCCGCCTGGCCGAGGGATGACGACGGCAACTACGAAGGCAATATCCCGCTTGTGCAGGGCCTTGCCCAGTCGCGAAACGCCATTGCCGTGCGCGTGATGCAGCTGATCACCCCGCAGCGGTCGTTCGACTTCCTTACCGGGAAACTGGGCTTTACCACCCTTGTCAACTCAAGAACGGATTCCAAGACCAAAAAAACCTATACGGATGTCGGTTACGCCCTTGCCGTGGGCGCCCTTACCGACGGCGTGACGCTGCGCGAAATGGTCGGAGGCTATGAAATCCTCGGCGACGGCGGTACATTCGTCAAGCCTTATACCTATACGGTGGTTAAGGACAACAGCGGCGCGGTTGTTCTTCAAAACAAATCCCTGCCGACACAGGTGATCAAGCCGGATACCTCCTATGTCATGAACCAGCTGCTGCAGCAGGTGCATCTGCGCTCCGACGGCACGGCGGACTATATCCATCTTGCTGACATGCCCTTCGCCTGCAAGACCGGCACCACCTCCAATAACCATGACCGATGGTTCATGGGGCTCACACCTTATTATGTCGGCGGCGTGTGGTACGGCTGCGACGTTCAGAAGGATGTCGGCTACGGCTCGAATCCCTCTGCCTACATCTGGCAGAAAGTGATGGGCCAGATCGATTCCTCGCTCAACCTTGCCACCAAAAACTTCCCTTCGCCTGCATCCGGCAGTGTGGTGCAGGAATCCTACTGTCTGGACAGCGGCCAGCTCGCCACCTCCAATTGCCCGCGCACCGCGCTGGGCTGGTACCGTACAAGCGACCTGCCGCCCTACTGCCAGCTGCACTCCAGCTCAACGGCATCCTCATCTGCCAGCTCAGCGTCATCCCATTCATCCTCCTCATCCTCAGCATCCTCTTCATCCTCTTCTTCGTCCTCTTCCTCTTCATCCTCCTCTTCGTCCTCCACCGTTTCGCAATAGTACCAGTCTCCATTAAAAAAAGACCCTCGCCGCCTGTGAGATTTTCACGGCGGCCCGAGACGCACATAAAAGAGGATTCCGCCGGCACCGCATGATGCCGGCGGAATCCTCTTCTGTTCCTTTTTATAGAGCCTGCCGCTTTGCGGCAGGCATTAACTGCGGAATTATATCCGCAGTTTAACGGGAGAATAGTATAAGCCATTCAATGCAGGATGAGTCTTACACGGCTCCGATGCCTCTTTCGCCCGTTCGGATGCGAATGGCGTCCACCACGTCATAGACGAATATTTTGCCGTCGCCCAGCTCCCCTGTGTGCGCGGCCTTGCAGATGACCTCTATGACCGCCTCGAGCTGCGCGTCGGTGACAATGATCTCGGCTTTCACCTTCGGCAGCACGCTGAGGATGACCTCGGTGCCCCGGAAGTATTCCTTCCAGCCCTTTTGCTGGCCGCAGCCCATTACCTGGCTCAGCGTAAGGCCGTTGACATTGAGCTTGTTAAGCTCCTCCTTGATATCCTCAACTTTTTCAGGCCGGATAATGGCCTCAATCTTTTTCATCGTGCAAATCTCCTTCCATCGATTATTTATGCTGTTTGTTCAGAAGCTGTCCATTCCGGTAAAGGACGGATAGGCCGATTCGCCATGCTCCGTGATGTCAAGCCCCTCCGCCTCCTCGCGCTGCGTTACACGGGGCCTTGACAGCAGCCTGACAACACTCATGCACACAAAGGTTCCCACGGCGGCGAGCACAATGGTGACGCAGATCGCGACCAGCTGCGCTGCGAAAAGGTGCCAGTCTCCAAACAGGAGCCCGTTCCACCTTGCGACGGGATTGATGGATTTTTGAGCGAAAAGCCCCGTCGCGATCCCACCCCAGATGCCGCCCACGCCATGGCAGCCGAAGGCGTCGAGCGAGTCGTCATAGCCGAGCTTTGTTTTCACCACCGTGACGGCAAAATAGCAAATCGGGCTGACAAGCGCGCCGATGATCAGCGAAGCCCAGATGGGCACGAAGCCCGCACCCGGCGTGATTGCCACGAGGCCGACGACGGCGCCCGTCGCAGCGCCTATCGCCGTGGGCTTGCCGTTGCAAAGCTTTTCAATGAGCATGAAGGAAAGCATGGCGGCCGCGGCGGAGGTATTGGTCGTCATAAAGGCGTGAACGGCAAGGCCGTTTGCGCCAAGCGCGCTGCCGGCATTGAAACCGAACCATCCAAACCACAGCAGCGCGGCCCCGAGCAGCACAAACGGAATATTGTGCGGCGGGTGGTTTGAGATTCCGTGCCCCTTGCGCTTGCCGAGCATCAGGGCGGCGACAAGCGCGCTCACCCCCGAGCTGATATGTACGACGTTGCCTCCTGCGAAATCAACGGCGCCAAGGCGTGAGAGCAGGCCACCCGCCCCCCAGACCATATGCGCGAGCGGGTAATAAACGACGAGAGACCAGAGTGCAATAAAGATAAAAAGCGAAGAAAAACGCATTCTTTCTACGATGGCGCCTGTAATCAGCGCGGGCGTGATCACCGCGAACATCATCTGAAACGCACAGA
>JARLHS010000080.1 GCA_031292115.1 Clostridia bacterium
GCTATGTTCCGCTGAATGTCGACCGCGAGGACAGATTTGACGAATTTTTCAGGCTTAAGTCGCAGTCACCGGATACCTATTATTTTGCGGATTTTGTGCTGAGCGGCTTTACCATCGCCAGCTTTGTCAGAGGCTTTGACAACTTTCTTATGGATTTTTACCTCGAGCCGGAGAATGTCTCCAGACTGCTGGACATCGTGTTCGGCACAGAGGAGCAGCTTATCAGGAAGTGCGCCGAGGCAGGCTTTGACGGCATATACCTTGCGGACGACTGGGGCACGCAGAGCTCGCTGCTCATCAATCCCGAGCTTATCCGCGAGTATTTCATTCCCCGATACAAGAAACAGGTCGAGCTGGCTCACTCTTTGGGCATGGATGTGATGCTGCACTCCTGCGGATACATCTACGACATCATTGGCGACCTGATTCATGCCGGCTTCGATGTTATAAATCCCGGTCAGGCAAATCTCAACGGCATCGAAAAGCTGGGCACAAGCTTTGCCGGAAAAATAGCGTTCGGCTGCCCGGTGGGATATCAGACCACCGCGATAAAGGGCACGCCGAAGGATCTGGAAAACGAGATTATGGATTATCTGAAATACCTCAACACGGACAAAGGCGGTTTCATGGGCTTTGTCAACTCGCCGGGTGCGCTTGTTGCTCTGGGCGCGTCCAAGGAGAACGAGGACGTCATGCGGACGACGTTTGAAAAATTCTGCGGGCGCCGGTAAACCTGCGCCTGATCTTAGTTAACTGTGTTGCAAAGCTGTGCCGCCATGATAATCGATATCATGGCGGCTTTTGTGGTATGAAATTCCCAACTGCCTTTGGCAGAACAACTCAGGATAAGGAGCGGATACGACCTATCAGAACGCCTTGCGGAAGAGCTCCTCGATCTCGCTCACAAGTGGGAAGCGCGGATTCGCCGTTGTGCACTGGTCGCCGAAAGAGCGGTCGGCAAGGCCGGGCAGCTTCTGCATGAATTCCGCTTCGCCGACGCCGCAGTCGCGGATACGCGCCGGCATGTTAAGCTCCTTCATGATATTGCGGACTGCGCGAGCGAGCGAAGCGACCCCCTCCTGAGGCGTTTGCGCCGGCAGGCCGAGGTGGCGTGCCACCTGCGCGTATTTTTCATCGGCGATGTAGCACTCATACTTCGGCCAGCTTGTGAATTTTGTGGGGCGGGAGCCGTTGTATTCGATCACATAGGGTAGCAGGATGGCGTTGGCGCGGCCGTGCGGAATGTGGTATTCGCCGCCGAGCTTGTGCGCCATCGAGTGGTTGAGGCCGAGAAAGGCGTTGGTGAAGGCCATGCCGGCGATGCAGGAGGCGTTGTGCATTTTTTCCCGCGCCACGGCGTCCGTGCCGTCGCGGTAGGCGCGCGGCAGATAGTCAAAGACAAGCTCGGCGGCCTTCATGGCAAGGCCGTCCGTATAGTCGGAGGCGAGCACCGAGACATACGCCTCGAGCGCGTGCGTGAGCACATCCATGCCCGTGTCGGCCGTGGTTGCCTTCGGCAGCGTCATCACAAACTGCGGATCGATGATCGCGACGTCGGGCGTGAGCGTGTAATCGGTGAGCGGATATTTGATATTGTTCTTTTTGTCCGTGATGACGGAGAAGGCCGTCACCTCGGAGCCGGAGCCCGACGTGGTGGGGATGGCCACCATCCTGCATTTCTTTCCGAGATCGGGGAAGTGGTAGGCGCGTTTGCGGATATCCATGAATTTCAGACGCATCCCGGTGAAATCGTTTTCGGGCTGCTCATAAAAGAGCCACATGCCCTTTGCCGCGTCCATTGCGGAGCCGCCGCCCAGCGCGATGATCACGTCGGGCTGAAATCTTTTCATGGCCTCGACGCCGCGCATGATCGTATCGATCGAAGGATCCGTCTCCACATCGGGGAATATCTCGCTGTGGCAGTACTGCTGCCGCTTTCTCAGATAAAAGAGCACCTTGTCGACGTTGCCGAGCATAACCATCATCGGGTCGGTGACAATGAAGGCGCGCGTGATATTCGGCATTTTTTCAAGATACTGCACGGCGTCGTATTCAAAGAAAATTTTGGGCGGGATCTTAAACCATTGCATGTTGACCCTCCTCTTGGCAAGGCGCTTCTTGTTGATCAGGTTGACCGAGGAAACGTTCGAGGTGGTGGAATTGCGCCCGTAGGAGCCGCAGCCAAGCGTGAGGGAAGGGGTGTTGGTGTTATAGATATCGCCGATGGCGCCCTGAGAGGAGGGCGAGTTCGCGATGACGCGGCCGACCTTCATGGCCTCGCCGTAATCGCTGATAATGCCGTCGTCGCCCGAATGGATAACGGCGGAGTGCCCGAGCCCGCCGATTTCGAGCATCTTCGCGGCGGCGGCGAACGCATCCTTCGTATCCTTCGCAATATAATAGGCCAGCACGGGGGATAGCTTCTCGTGGGCGAGCGGCACGTCGAAATCAATCCGGTCAAGCGGAGCGATCAGGATTTTCGTGCAGGCAGGCACCGTAACGCCGGCCTTCTCGGCGATCCAGTCGGCCGATTTGCCGACGATGGCGGGGTTGACGGCCATCTTTTCGGCGTTGATCGCGTAGGAGGAAACCTTCTCTAATTCGCCGCCCGCGAGAAAATGGCAGCCGTTCTCGTTCATCAGCGCTTCAAACTGCGACGAAATCTCATGGTCGACGATCACTGCCTGCTCGGAGGCGCAGATCATGCCGTTGTCAAACGTTTTGGATATGATGAGGTCGTTGACAGCGCGCCGCAGGTTCGCCGTTTTTTCAATGTAGCACGGCACATTGCCGGGGCCGACGCCGAGCGCCGGTTTGCCCGCGGAGTAGGCGGATTTCACCATGCCCGAGCCGCCCGTCGCAAGGATAAGCGAAACGCCGGGGTGCGCCATCAGCGCGTTGGTCGCCTCGATCGACGGCGTCTCGATCCACTGAACGCAGTATTGCGGCGCTCCTGCGCGGATAGCCGCATCGCGCACCACCTTCGCCGCTTCGGCAGAGCATTGCTGCGAGGCCGGGTGGAAGGCGAAAATAATGGGGTTGCGCGTCTTGACGCAGATCAGCGATTTAAAAAGCGTGGTGGAGGTGGGGTTCGTGACGGGCGTCACGCCGGCCACGACACCGACAGGCTCCGCGACGTCCACATAGCCCTCCATGTCGTTTTCATCGACAATGCCCACCGTTTTTTCGTATTTGATGCTGTGCCAGATATATTCGGTGGCGAACATGTTTTTGATGATCTTGTCTTCATAAACGCCGCGGCCGGTTTCGTCAACGGCGAGCCTGGCAAGCCTCATGTGGTTTTCAAGGCCGGCGAGTGCCATTTCGTGGACAATATCGTCGATCTGCTGCTGGTCGAGCCTTCTGTATTCCTCAAGTGCGCAGAGCGCGTTGGAGACAAGTTTGCCTACCATCGCCGTAATTTCCGCCCCCGTTTGCTTTGCAGCTGTCTTTTCCATAGCCATAAAGAATGCCTCCTTCAGCGATATTGTTAATCATTTAACAAATAAATTATAAACCATAGGGGTGATGGAATCAAGTAGTATTATTCCAAAATAACCCTGCAATATGAGAAATCTGACAGAAGACCGGCAAAGAAATTGTGCAACATCACAATAATAGGAATCGGCAGAAAAGCAAGCCGCAGGCGGCGGATCTGCGCCGCATTTCATATGACTGCGGCAATGCGGACAGTTGGGAAAAACAGGCGTGACTTTCGGCGGGCTTTGATGTAAAATACACATGGGGGAAGGAGAGGTACTTATGAAAAAAGCAGCTCTTTTTATGGTGTTTCTGCTTGCGGCTGCTTTGGCGCTGACGGTATTCGCATCCGCAGATATGGGCCCGAAGCCTTCGCTTGAAATTGTGCTGCAAAACGCGCCGGACGACGCCTGCTATGCAGACCTGCTCGTCGACTATACTGACGCAAAGTTGTATAGCAATCTGAGCAGCGATGATTTTTCGGGTCTCGATGAAGCGCGTATACAAAAACTCGCCGCCTACCGTGACGGGGAGTGGCGCCCCGCGCTGCTGACCGGCACATACGCGCCGCTATACGGCAAACTGACCGGTGAGAAGAGCGGAAAGAACTATGTTTATCAATACAGCTATATGGGCGTGCCTGATTATTTCAGGGTCATCATTCTCACGAAGGACGGGCGCTTTATCGTTTCTCAGCCTGTGCGCAATACTGCGTTTAACGGCAGGGTTTATTTCAATGCCAAAACGGCGAAGGCTTCCCAGCTGCCCGCAGTGCTTTCCTATTTGCTTGAATTCCTCGCGACCTGCGGCGCAACGCTTTTGATCGAAGGCGCCGTGCTGCTGCTCTTCCGGTTCAGCCTGCGGCTCAACTGGAAGCCGTTTCTTCTGATCAACGTGTTTACGCAGATCCTGCTGACGGCTGTGGTCTGGTGGATGATGTATCGGTCGGGGCCGCTTGACGCGGTGCTCGCCTATTTGCCGTTTGAAATTGTGATCTTCATCCTCGAAGCAATTCTTTTCGCGCGATTCCTCAGACAGCACTCAAAGCTGCGGCGCGTGCTTTTCGCCCTCGCGGCCAACACTGCGAGCTTCGCGGTGGGTCTTGCGGTGCTGCATTTCCGCCTGATCCACTGACCGGACGGGAATGCGGATTTCTATATTTCGTATTGCGGCTGCTGCCTATTTTCAATTTTAAGCGCCGCCGCAACCGGTGTAAAAGGGGTCATCATGCCAAAAAAATCCTTTGTTACCAGCATGCCGGATAAGGCCGGGGCTTTCCAGCTCGCTTCGCGTATCATCGCGGGGCACGGTGGGAACATCGTGCGCGCGAGCTACAACAAGGCGGTCGACCTGCACACGCTTTTTATTGACGTCGAAGCAAATCACGGCGATCTGGAGGCAATCGAGCGCGGGCTGAAGGAAATCGGCTATCTCAACAGCCGCATCCCCGAGACGCGCGTAATCGTTGTCGAGATCCAGATCCCCGACGTGCCGGGCGCGGTGCTGCCCGTGCTTGAGATCCTCAGCCGGTACGACATCAATATCTCCTATCTCAATTCCGCCGCACAGGGCGGGGAATTCCAAAACTTCAGGATGGGCCTGCTGCTCCAAAATCCAAAGCTCATCCGGGAGCTGCTTGGGGAAATCAGCCGGCTATACCGTATTGATATCATCGATTACGACGAGAACGAGCAAAGTCTCGACAACACGATCTTTTACCTGCGCCTCGCGGGCGAGATGCGGCAGATGCTCGGGCTCACGCAGGAAAAGACCATGGAATTCATCGCGGAATCCAACCGGATTCTGCAGGCGCACGAAGAGACGGGCGAAAACCCGGCCAGGGTGTTCGAAACGATCCGGAGATTCGCGGGCTTTATCAGCGCGCACCGAGGCGGCAGCTTCAACGCGGATATCGAGAGGGTAGAGCTGGGGGGCGGCGTAACGCTCACCGGCATCGAGCCGCCGTGCGGCAGCAACACCTATGTGCTCGAGGAGCAGGGCGGGCGGCTGACGCTCGTCGACACCGGCTACGCGATCTATGCGCCCGAGATGTTCGATATCCTTGAGGGGCTCTTCCCGCAATGGCGCGCGCGATGCGGCACGGTCTGCATCACACACGCCGACGTCGACCACTGCGGCCTGCTCTCGCAGCTCGGCGGCGTGAGAATACGCCTGAGCCAAAAGAGCGCCGAAAGCCTCATGCGGCAGCGTGCCGGCGAGCCGGATTACCGCGAGCGCAGGGATCTCGGCTTCGGCTACAGCAGGCTGAGCCGCATCATATCGGGCTATACGCCGCCCGACGCCGCGCTCTTTGATGTGCTCGGCAGCGGTGCGCCGGGGGAGCATGACGACCTGCTGCCGCTCGGGCGCTTTTCCGTCGGCGGCCTTGAATTTGAGGCGCTCGAGGGCAGCGGTGGCCATATCTGCGGCGAGACGGCCTTTATCTGCCGCGGCTGCGCGGTCGCCTTCACGGGCGATAATCTGGTCAATATCAGCGGGTTTTCCCCCGAACGCGCGGAATTCAATTCGCTCGCGCCATACCTGATGCGCAGCGTCAACATCGACTCTGAGAAGGCTACCGAGATGCGGCGGCAGCTCACCCGCCTTATTCGAGGCATCCCGGGTGTGCAGGGCAGGCACTGCCTGGTCTGCGGCGGGCACGGGCCGCTTTCCGTATTCGAGGGCGGCAGGCTTGTGAGATACGCCGACGCAAAAAGTAATTCATAAGATCAGATATTGTGTCATATACGGTGAGGGTGCGTTCCTTGGAGCGGAAAATCGCACGCGCTATGTCACTCAGCCCGTTTCTGTATCCGTCGGAATCCGGTAGCTCTTCTGAGCGATAGTTTAGTAAATGATATTGACAAAAACCTGCTCCATTTGTATAATTTGATTGAATGACGCGTGAGGCGATCATTGGGCGTGACTTGGCAGACAATGAGCGTGCAAAACCATCAGGCGTTAAAAATAACAGAAGTAAGGGGCATGGGTATGAACTCAAGAGAACGGGTAATTGAGACATTAAATCACAGGCAGACGGATCGTGTCGCCATAGACCTTGGCGCTACAAATGCAACGGGCATCAGTGCGGTTGTCTATGCGAAACTGAGAAGGCTTCTTGGTTTAGAAGCGACAGACACTGTTATTTTCGATGTCATGCAGCAGCTGGCGGAGGTGGAGCCCGATGTGCTCTCAAAGCTCGGAGGGGATGTCGTCATGCTCCGGAGGCTGTCGCCGACGCTCGGGATGCCTGTGCGGAGGTATATAAAAGGCCGGGGCATGGACGGCAGCGCGGTTCTTTACCCGGATACCTATCACCCCGTAGTTCAAGAAAACGGAGACATGGAGCTTTATAAGGTAACGGATGACTACGACGAGGTGCACCCTTACAGGCTCGACGTTCCCCGTGAAGAGTACGAGAAGGGCAAAATGGTCGCAAGATGCCCCAAAGGCTTCAATGCGTTTGCAAGGATGTATCATCCGTTATCGCAGGTGGAAACCATAGAAGAGCTCGATCGGTATGCGTTCCCCGAGATGCGTGAGGAAGAGACTGCTTTCCTCACGCAGGAGGCAAAGAGGCTTTATGAAACGACGGATAAAGCCATCTGCGGCGTATTCGGCGGCAATATTTTTGAGATGGGGCAGCTTTATTGGGGCTATGAGACCTACTTTATGAATATTGGCGCTGAAAAGGAATTCACGATGAATTTTCTTGAGAGGCGCGCCGATGCCTTTATGAGAGATCTGAAAAAGTATCTCGACGCGGTCGGCAGCTACATTCAGATCATCAACTTTTATGATGATCTTGGGACTCAGAACAGCCTGCTGATTTCCCCGGCCATGTACCGTGAGATGATCAAGCCTTTTCATAAGCGGATGTATGGGTATGTCAGGGAGCATTACCCGAACATAAAAGTTTTGCTCCACTCCTGCGGCGCGATTTATGATCTGATACCGGATTTTATCGAAGCGGGCGTTCAGGCGCTGAATCCTGTCCAGATTACCGCGGAGGGGATGGATCCGGCAAGGCTCAAGAAGAACTTTGGAAGCGACGTCGCGTTCTGGGGCGGCGGCGTGGATACACAATTTACACTCAACAGCGGCTCGATACAGCAGGTGACCGCCATGGTCAGAGAAATGATCCGTATATTGGCGCCCGGCGGCGGCTATGTCTTTTCACAGGTGCACAATATCGAATCGTGCGTCCCTGCGGAAAATGTATTGGCTGCATTTGAAACCGCATTGCAATGCGCAAAGTATTAAGGCCCGGCTTTGCGCAGATATGCGGAAGATTACGGGGATAACGGAATAATACGCAGAGGGGCGGCCACCTTTTATGAAGAATCTGTTCCGGTATGAGAAGGGCAACTGAAAATTGCATGGTCAGCGCAAAACAGAAGGGCCCCGTCTGCCGGCGCATATTGCGCAGCTGCGGCAGCCCGGGGCCCTTCTGTTAAACGCGATGCATCGATCGGCTTCCGCTGCGCTACGCAGCCTTTGTAATCTGGTCGGCAAGCTGCTCGAGCACTTGGTTCTTTTCAGTGACAGGCTTATTCGTTCGTTCGTATAAATCGATGATCATGTCGTTATCCTGAATGATGACCTCCGAAACATAATAGAGCTTTGAAGGGAAGTACATCGGGTCATTGTAATTCGGATAGTTCGAGCGGATGTATGAGGTGATATACTGATAGTTGTCCGTTGACTTCTTCTTTTTAATCATTGTCTTCTCAGGATACGACGGGAGGAAAAGCTTGTTTTCATAAAAGAGCTGGCGTACCTTGAAATACTCATTTGCGTCGCTTGCCTTTTTATAGATCTCAAAATCGACCTTGATCGAAGAATTCACCCCGCCGTCCGTGATGCTGTAGGTCTTTTCATAGGCGGCTCTGTACTGATCCTGCGTGGAGGTGATATTTTTGTAGCCGGTGAGAATCGTGCCCAGGCGATCTTTCTGCGCGGGAGTCATACGAAGCTTGCTGTAGTAGGAGGTATCGCATTTCTGCGCAAGATAATAAACACCGAAATAACTTTGTATCAAAGAGAGCGAAAAGCTCCCGGCCACTACGAGCGCGATGATGATCAGCGCGAGGACGGAACGGTTTTTCATACGGATAACGAAAGCGAGCACGAAGACGATACCGATCACAAGAAGCATGATAACAGCCTGATAGATTAGCATTGTAAGTAAATACGCCTCCAATTTATTGCAATGGAAATTGCAGAATGGTATTCCTATTTTATCAAAATCGGAGTCTCGCGTCAACAATAATGTCAGAATACAGGAATATATTTTGTGCAAAAAACAATGAAACGGCCTTGTAATACTGATTTCAGATTACAATAAAATCCAATCAAGAAATGCACAGTCGCAAAAAGCAGGGCTCCCGCGCATCCCTGAGGATATTCTACAAATAATTTATAAAGAGTAAACAAAATTAAGTCCGGCGGAAATTATTAACCCCGTTTATCGCAAAAAATCCTTGCATTCTGCATGGAACTGTGGTAAAATTCAATATGCTGTGGTACTTTGGGGAGTATAGACTGCGCATCTGACACTGCGTATGTGGTATTCCGGAGCACCGGGGGATGTGCCGCTTGATTCTGCGGAGCGCCCTCACAGCGCTTATTTTTCTGTTCCGGCATGCAAACCAAATTGCATCCGAGATGGACTATTGAAAGAGGTGATTCAAATGAAGGAAGGCATTCATCCCAATTACTCGCAGACCACGATCCGTTGCGCGTGCGGTGAAGTGATTGAGACCGGCTCCACAAAAAAAGACCTTCATGTTGATATTTGCTCGAAGTGTCATCCGTTTTTCACAGGCAAGCAGAAACTGATTGACACCGGCGGCAGAATAGACAGGTTTAAAAAGAGGTTCAACCTCGAGTAGAACCGTTCGCGTTCCGGTCATTTCCGGTGCGTTTCGGCTCAGAGGCTATGCGGGAGTAAGAGGGGGTTTTTAAGCGCCGCGGCGGCAACGCGCGGCGGGCGCTTAAAGGCCCCCTTCAAGGCATATTTCCTTCAAAAATTCGAGATACGGTATACATAGCCGGCAGGCAAGCGCCATACGGCGGAAATTCCGCAGCCGAAAAAGCTCCCGTCATAGGGAGAAAATCGCTTCTGACGCAAGAGCGCAGGAAACGGCGCGGAGCTGTACGGGAGGTTTCGTTTGACAGGCATGGAGTATACAACCATAACGGCGCCGGCGAGCGCGGAGCTTACCGAAAAACGTTCGCGTTTTCTCGCGGTGGTGGCGCCGGCACGGGATGAGGAGCAGGCGCTGGAGGTTGTCGCGGAGGAGCGCGCGTCCAGCCGTGACGCGTCCCATCACGTTTATGCGTTTATCACGCACGGCACTAGCCGGTTTACCGATGACGGCGAGCCGCAGGGTACGGCGGGCATGCCGGTGCTTGAGGTAATGCGCGGCGCGGGGCTTGAAAACGCCGTCGTGGTGGTGACCCGATGGTTCGGCGGTACGCTGCTCGGCCCGGGTGGCCTTATGCGCGCCTATTCGCAGGCCGCGAAGCTCGCGATTTCCGTTGCGCAGACCGTGCGCATGCGGCGCTGTGTCATTTTTTCACTGTACTGTGAATACCGCAGCTATCAGGCGGTCGCCGCGCTCGCGGCGCAGCTCGCAGGGGGCGTAGTGGATGCCGATTTCGGCGAGCGGGTGGAGCTGCGTGTGTTTGTGCCCGGGGAGCATGCACAGCAGCTGCTTCACGGTATCTCGGAGCTCACGCTGGGCTCCGTGCACCCCGAGCCCGCGGGCGAGATGGATTGCGAGAGCCCCGTCTGACGGCGAAAATCCGTATTTGTTCTACATTCGTGCAGGAAATGTACAGGCTGTGGCGTATATGGTTATAGAGGGCATTAAAGCGGAATAGAGGTGGGGAAAATGACCGTCAGGGAGCAGACCGAGCAGATCGAGGCCATGACCCTTTCTCAGTTTGCGACGCCCGCCGTGAAAACGCTCGGCAGGGCCGTGCCCGAAGCACCTTGCCCGCTGCGCACCTCCTTCCAGCGCGACAGAGACCGCATCCTCCACTGCAAGGCCTTCCGGCGTCTCAAGCACAAAACGCAGGTCTTTATATCCCCCGAGGGCGACCATTATCGCACACGCCTGACGCATACGCTCGAGGTTTCCCAGATTGCCAGGACGATTTCGCGCGCGCTGCGCCTGAACGAAGATCTGACGGAGGCCATCGCGCTCGGGCACGACCTCGGCCACACGCCGTTCGGCCATGCGGGCGAGCGTGCGCTCAACGAGATCAGCCCGCGCGGGTTTCGCCATTACGAGCAGAGCGTGCGCGTCGCCGAGCGTCTGGAGCGCGACGGTGCGGGCCTCAACCTCTGCCGCGAGGTGCTCGACGGCTTCGCCCGGCATACGACGGGCGAGCAGCCTTCCACGTTCGAGGGCAGGGTGGTGCGGCTTTCCGACCGTATTGCCTATATCAGCCATGATATCGACGATGCCTGCCGTGCCGGCGTGCTCAGCGAGCGGGATATCCCGCGCGATATCCGCGCGTGCCTTGGGGAAAGCCATTCGGCACGCATCAATACGCTCATCGGCGATACCGTCACGCACAGCATCGGGGGCAGCGCGCTTATGATGTCCGACACGATACAGGAGGCGTTTGACGCGATCCACGAATTCCTTTTTGAGCGCGTCTACAACATTTCGGAGGCAAAACGCGAGGAAGCCAAGGTGGCAAACGTTATCCGGCAGCTCTATGACTATTTTACCGGGAAACCGGACAGGCTCCCGGCTGATTTTCGAGATATCGCCGTGCAGGACGGTCTTGACACCGCCGTCTGCGATTTTATCGCCGGCATGAGCGATCATTATGCCATCGAGACTTTCACGGCCGTTTTCATCCCGGATTCATGGAAATATTGAATAAACCGCGGCGTTATGCGGATTTCATCGTGTTATTTGCATAAATGCCGTTTTATGTGCAGATGATAGTTATGGCAATATTTAGAAAGGAGTGCCGGCGTGGCAATATCCGAGGCGTATCTTGCCGAGCTTAAAGACCGCTGCGACCTTGAGGCGGTGGTATCAAGGTATGTAAACCTTAAAAAAAGCGGCAGGGGCATGGCGGGGCTCTGCCCGTTTCACAGTGAAAAGACGCCGTCCTTCCACGTCATGCGCGAGGAGCAGTATTTCCACTGTTTCGGCTGCGGCGCGGGCGGGGACGTGATTACGTTCATCATGCGCATCGAAAACCTTGATTACCTCGACGCGGTGCGGCTCCTTGCGGAAATGGCGGGCATGCCGATGCCCGAGGAGCGCGCCGACGACGGCGTTGCGGCGCTGCGCAGGCGGATCCTTGAAATCAACCGCGAAGCCGCCAGGTATTACCATGGCGTGCTCGTTTCGGAGCAGGGCAGGCGCGGGCTCGAATATTTCACGGCGCGCGGGCTTTCGGCGCATACGATCACGGCCTTCGGGCTCGGCTACGCGCCCGACCGGTGGGATTCGCTGCTCAAACACATGACTGAGGCGGGGTTTACGCCCGAGGAGCTGCGTCAGGCCGCACTGGCGGAGACGGGCCGCAATGGCGGCTGGTATGATAAATTCCGCAACCGTGTGATGTTCCCCATCATCGATGTGCGGGGGGGCGTTGTGGGCTTCGGCGGCCGCGTTCTTGACGAAAGCAAGCCGAAATACCTGAATTCCTCCGACACGCCCGTGTTTAAAAAAAGCCGCTGCCTTTACGCGCTCAACGCCGCGAAAAGCAGCAACGAAACCCTCATCCTCTGCGAAGGCTATATGGATGTGATTGCGATGCACCAGGCAGGCTTCACAAACGCTATTGCCACGCTTGGCACGGCGCTCACCACCGACCAGGCGAGGCTGATGGCGAGGTATTGCAAGCAGATCATCGTCTCATACGACGCCGACGAGGCCGGAAGGATCGCGGCGCAGCGGGCGATCGGCCTGCTCGACGAAGCGGGGCTCGGCGTGCGTGTGCTGCGCATCGAGGGCGGGAAGGATCCCGACGAATTCATCAAGACCCATGGCGCCGATAAATTCAGGATGATGCTTGAAAAATGCGGCGGGCATGTCGAATTCCGGCTCACGCAGGAAAAGGCGAAATACGACCTGAGCCGGCCCGAGCAAAAGGTTGCGTTTCTCAAGAAGGCGGTGGAGATTCTCGCTTCGCTGTCAAGCCCGCTGGAGCTGGAGGTATACGCCTCAAGGCTTGCGCACGAGCTTGAAATTTCAAAGGATTCTCTGATCATGGAGGCCGCGGCCGTAAAAAAGCGCGGCGGACAAAACCGCGAAAAGGCGCGGCTGCGAAAGGAAATTTCCTCCGCGCAGGGTGCCGGAGACCGGGTAAACCCCGAAAAGGTGCGGCACCTGAGGGCGGCCAACGCCGAGGAGGAGCTGATCGCGCTGCTCTACGGAAGCCCCGCGTTGCTGCGGCAGATGGATGCGCTCATAACGCCCGGGGATTTCGTTACGGTGTTCAACCGCAGGGTGTACGAGGCGCTGCGGGCGCAGATCACAGCGGGAGGAGGCGCGGAGCTCTCGATGCTCAACGCGCAATTCACGCCGGACGAGATTGCAAGGATCACCGGCATGCTGGTGAAATGGAAGGTCTCGGGGACATCGGCGGAGGCGCGCGACCTCGCCGGGGTCATCAAATTCGAGTCGGCGCTGCAGCGAAACGGGCAGGCCATCGCGGAAGCCGCGGCCGGCAGCGCGCCGGAAGACATGAATAATGAAGAATTCAGAAATATGATTAAAGTTATAAATAGAGCGAAGACGGAAGAGAAAAATGGCGGAGGGAACTGCTGATGGAAGAGGAAAAAAAGATGTCGATCAGGGATCTGATCGAGCTTGGAAAGAACAAGGGCCGACTGACCGAAACCGAAATCACCGAGGCTCTTGACGAGATTGATTTTGATCCCGAACAGATGGAAAAACTTTACGATACACTCGAGAGCCAGAATGTCGAGATCGTAGAAGATTTGGAGGAAGAACCGTTGCCGGAGGAGCTCGAGCTTGAAGATGTGGAGCTGCCTGAGGAAGACGAGGATATTGAAAATACCCTGTCGGCGGAAGGTATCGCCATTGACGATCCTGTAAAGGTTTATCTGAAGGAAATCGGCCGTGTGCCTTTGCTCACGGGCGAGGAGGAGCTTGAGCTCGCGCGCCGCATGGGCGAGGGCGACCCTTCCGCGCGCAAGCGTCTTTCAGAGGCAAACCTGCGCCTTGTCGTCAGCATTGCCAAGCGGTACGTCGGCCGTGGGATGCAGTTCCTTGACCTGATCCAGGAGGGCAACCTCGGCCTGATTAAGGCAGTCGAAAAATTTGACTATACCAAGGGATATAAATTTTCCACCTACGCCACGTGGTGGATCCGCCAGGCTATCACGCGAGCGATCGCCGACCAGGCCCGGACAATCCGCATACCCGTGCACATGGTGGAGACGATCAACAAAGTTGTCCGCGTAGAGCGGCAGCTTCTGCAGCAGTACGGTCGCCAGCCCCAGGTCGACGAGGTCGCCGAAGAAATGGGCATGTCCGTCGACAAGGTACGCGAGATCATGAAGGTGGCACAGGATCCCGTTTCGCTCGAGACGCCGATCGGCGAGGAGGAAGACAGCCACCTCGGCGACTTCATTCCGGATGACGACGCCCCCGCGCCCGCAGAGGCCGCGTCCCACACCCTGCTAAAGGAGCAGCTCGGAGACGTGCTCAAGACGCTCACGGGCCGCGAGGAAAAGGTGCTGCGTCTTCGCTTTGGTCTTGACGACGGCCGCCCGCGTACGCTGGAGGAGGTTGGCAAGGAATTTAACGTGACGCGCGAGCGCATCCGCCAAATCGAGGCGAAGGCGCTGCGCAAGCTGCGCCACCCCAGCCGGAGCAAAAAGCTTAAGGATTTTCTTGACTAAATGATAGAGGAGGGCCCCGTAATGCGCATCACACTGGAAGCCGACTACGCCGTGCGAATTATTGACAGCCTCGCGCGCGAAGGCAAGCGCCTCGGCGCGGGCATGATCGCCGAGCAGACCGGCGTCACGCTGCGATTCTGCCTGAAGATTCTGCGAAAACTCGGGCAGGCGGGGCTTGTGAAATCCTTCAAGGGCGTGCAGGGCGGCTACGAGCTTGTCAGGGAGCCGTCGGAAATCACGCTGCGCGACGTCATCGAGGCGGTGGACGGGCCCATCCTCATCGGCCGGTGCCTCGACGGCCTCGCCTGCAAGCGGGTCGACAACCCGCAGGTCTGCTTTTACCACAACGCCTTCGCCGATGTCTCGGAGATGGTGCGGGATAAGCTTTCGTCCATCACCTTCGCGGAAACGAGAAAATGACCCGCGATATCAAACGTTACATAAGGCGCCGTCGGCCTTGACCGACGACGCCGGGGCAAAAGTTTGAAAGATAAATCTTTCAAACGGGAGTTTTGCCCTTTCACGCCGTATGGCGTGGCGCGAATTTGCCACGCGACCTTTGGTCGCGATGAAAACCTGGGCAAAACATCCCGGTTTCGGCGCAAAAGGATGGTTATAAAAATGACAGGGGCTGGTTTTAAAAGCAGCTCCTGTTGCAGTTTCATTTATTCCCGTACGGCCTTTGTCGCTATGAAGGTCGGCATATACCGGGCAATCACGCCTTCCGTATCGTAATCCTCATAAAGGCCGCCGAGGCGGAAGCCGGCTTCGATCTGCCCGCCGATCTGGGTTTCAAGCGAATGGCTGAACTGCACGCCGGAGGAGCCTGCCTCACGCTCGAACTCCTGCTGAGTGAAGTTCTTGATCGGGTCGTACGGCAGGCGGTTTGTCAGCTCGAGCTCATGCTCGTCCTCGCCAAGGGCGTAAAGCACGGGGTTTGCAAAACCCGCAAGCAGCACACCGCCATGCCTGAGCACACGGAAGGCCTCGCGCCAGACGTGCAGCACATCCTGTATGTAGCAGTTTGAAACGGGGTGGAAGATCAGATCAAAGCTCTCGTCGTCAAACGGCAGGCGTTTGGTCATATCGCCCTTTATCATGCGGATCGCATACCCTTCGCGGGAAGCGACCGCCGCTTCGGAGTCAAGCTGCCGCTGCGAATTGTCGAAAACCGTGACAGACGCCCCCAGCGCGGAAAAAATCGGGCACTGCTGCCCGCCTCCGCTCGCAAGGCCGAGCACCCGCGCGCCCTGCAGAGCCGGGAACCATTCCTTCGGAACGGGCTTTTTCGGCGTCAGCACAACGTCCCATTCGCCGTGTCGGGCCCTGAGGAACGCCTCGTGGCTGACCGGCACCGTCCAGGGGTTGCCCTCCTGCACCCAGCCGTCCCATGTCCGTGAATTGATGGCGGTGTATTCGCTTTTTTCCATAGTGCTCATCCTTTCGGGCCTGCGCCCGTTGAAATTATGCAGGCATATCCGCCCACCCGGCC
>JARLHS010000081.1 GCA_031292115.1 Clostridia bacterium
AGCGCCAGCCCGAGAGAATCAAAGCCCGGGCCGATGTTCGCGCTTGTCGCAGGAACCTGCAGTTTGATCATTGGAAAACCTTCCTTTACATTTTATGCTTGAGCCGCCCGCGCCGATTCTATATCAGTCAGAATAAACTTGGAACAGGCTAAACGCCATAGCGCGTGCGATTTTCCACTTTGCGGAACGCACCTGCGCAGTATATAACACAATCGTCTGATTTTGTGAAAAGATAGTTCAAATATTGATTGTGCCATATATAAGATTTAATAGTCCAGCACACGGATGCGCGAAAGCACCTCGAAATCAAGCGCTCTGAACGCGCCGAGCGCGCGTTCAAGCTCACCCTCGGGCAGCTCGGGCGTGATAAAGGCGGTCTCGTTTACCTCTCCTTCGGGCAGCAGCAGCTCGCGCACTTTGCCAAAAAGGCGGCCAGCTGCCCTGATGGCGGCCTGCCTGTCGTGCACGCGCGCGCGCACAAAATAAACGGCGGGGACCTCGCGGTAATCGCAGACATATCCGGGCTCGCTCTTGTGCCAGTAGAGGTATTTGCGCGCCTTGATATGCTTCACGGCGTCGATTACGTCGGCGATAACGGCACTCGCCGTGGGCAGCTTGCCCGCCCCGCGGCCGTAGAAGACAACGTCGCCCGTTGCGTCCCCGCGCACCATGATGCCGTTGAAGACGTCGTCCACGCTTGCAAGCTGGCTCTCCTTGTGGATGAAGGCGGGGCTGACCATCGCGCTCAGGCGCCCGTCCTCGAGCTTTTTGACGCGTGCGATGAGCTTGATGACACCGCCCCAGGCCGCCGCATAGCGCACATCCTCAAGCGTTACGTTTGCGATGCCTTCGGTGTGCACGTCCTTCGGGTAAACGTGGCGCCCGTAAACCAGCGAGGCAAGAATGCAGATCTTGCGGCAGGCGTCGAGCCCCTCCACATCGGATGCGGGGTTGCGCTCGGCGTAGCCGAGCTGCTGGGCGAGCGAGAGCGCCTGCTCGAAGCCCATGCCTTCGCGGATCATTTTTGTCAGGATGAAATTCGTCGTGCCGTTGAGGATGCCCGCCACTTCTATGATGTTGTTGGCTGAAAGGCACTGGCTCAGCGGCCGGATGATCGGTATGCCGCCGCCCACGCTCGCCTCAAAAAGAAAATTGAGGTTATTTTTCAGCGCGATATCAAGCAGCTCGTCGCCATATTCCGCCACAAGCTCCTTATTTGAGGTGACGACGCTCTTGCCCGCGAGCAGGCAGCGCCTGACATATTCGTACGCGGGGTGGAGGCCGCCCATCACCTCGACGACAATCTTGACGTCGGGGTCGTCGACGATCGGCTCAAAGCTCTTGATAAACTTGTTTGAATAATCAAGCCCCGGGAAGTCGCGCAGGTCCAGCACGTATTTGATATCGATATATTCGCCCGCCTTGGCGATGATGCTGTCGTGATTTTTGTAAAACACCTCAAGCACGCCGGAGCCGACAACGCCGTGCCCCATTACCGCAATGTATATCATAAGAATATCCGCCCTTTCACTTTCATATATCGTCTGTGGAGGCTGCTGCACACGCTGTTAATAGCCGTTGATTTCCTCGATGCTCTCGACGCCGTCGAGAGCGCTGAGCTTTTTAAGCATCTCATCCATCGGCATTCGAAGGGCCTCGACGCGAGCTGTCACACACACGGGCGCGACGCCGCTCGCGGGCATGTTCTGGTTGATCGTCAGGATGTTGGCCCCGCACCGGTAAAGCAGCCTTGTCAGCTTCGACAGGATGCCGGCCTCATCGCGCAGCAGCGCGTTGAGCGTCACGACCTTGCCGCCCGTTTCGGCGAAGGAATGGACTTTATCCTTGTATTTATAATAGGCGCTGCGCGAAAGCTCCGCCTGCCGCGTCGCCTCGTTGACCGACCGTGCCCTGCCGGAAGCGAGCAGGTTTTTCGCCTCGAGCACTTTCAGGAAGACCTCCGGCGCCGCGTCGCTTTCCACCAAAAGATAACGCGGGTTTCCGCTCATACTGTCCGCCTCCCGTATACTTATGTATTATATATAAATACAATATATCATATGCGGAATGTATTCGCAACCGATAAAATGCATAAAATCCGTCCATAATCTCAAAAGAGCTTTTAATTGCTTGCAAATGCTCATAAAATCAGATATAATAGCCTTAAAGGCGGAGGTCTCTGGGAAGACATGGTTTCGTCTAGAGAAGAAAAAAAACGCCGCTTTATTATCGACTGCCTTTTCATTGCGATTATCCTCGCCGTCGCCTGGTTTACCCTGAAATATCTGCTGGCGTGGGTCTTGCCGTTCATCATCGGCTACCTGATCGCGGCGATCGTTCAGCCCGTTGCGTGGTTGATGCACAGGAAGCTGCACGTCGGGCGCGAATTCGCCGGGGTTTTTTGTGTTGTGGTGTTTGTGCTGCTGTTTGTGCTGCTGCTCACGTTCGGGATGTCGTGGCTGCTGCACGAGCTGGCCTCGGTGGCAGGGATGCTGCCGCTGCTGCTGCAGAAATTCGACGCCTCGCTCTCGGGCATTACGGGCAGGCTCAACGGTATGATCAATGAGCTTCCGATCGAAATTTCCCAGCAGGTCAACAGTGCCGTCGTCAACATGGCCAACGAGCTTACGCGGCTTTCCTCACTGACAACGGGCGCCGCCGCGTTTGCGTGGAGCACCGTTTTAAAGGTGCCGACCGTGCTGATCAGTTTGCTTGTCACGGTGGTTTCCGCGTGTTTCATCAGCAGCGACTATCCGAAGATACGCGGCTTTTTCATGCGGCAGCTCCCCGAAAAATACCAGAGCTGGGCCATGGATCTCAAGGAGTTTTTTTTCATCACCATCGCGCGGCTCATCCGGGCCTATCTGACGCTGATGGCGATTACCTTCACGGAGCTCTGCATCGGGCTCGGGCTGATGCGCGTCTCACATGTGGTTATGATTGCCGCGTTGATCGCGATTGTGGATATACTGCCCATTCTGGGCACCGGCACTGTCCTCGTGCCGTGGGCAATAATCGAGCTGGTGGTCGGCAGGCAGATTTTCGGGCTCATGCTGCTCCTGCTTTACGCCATCATTCTGGTGGTGCGCAATATTCTCGAGCCGAAGATCGTCGGCTACCATATCGGGCTTTACCCGCTGGTCACGCTCATCGCGATGTATGTGGGCCTTCAGGCGTTCGGCGCCGTGGGGCTTTTCACCTTCCCGATCACCGTCATTGTCATCAAACATATGCATGACACCGGCAGGCTGCGGCTCTGGAAGGATTAAAAATCTGTTGTCATTCCGTGCAGGCAGGGCTCTTTCCGCCGCAGCACAAAGGCTTGACTGCATAAATTTTCACCGCGCGCGGCGCATGGCGTCCATTTGATTTTTTACTGTGCGATTGTACGGTATGGTACCGGAATAGAACGGTTGGGGTGAAAGTTTGAAAGACAAATCTTTCAAACGGAGTTTTGTCCTCTCGCGCCGTGTGGCATGGCGCGGGTTTGCTTCGCAAAGCGGGCAAAACATCCCGGCTTAGTTGCGAAGGGATGGTCAAAAGTATGGGCAAGGGGATTTTCAAGGCATCCTTTGTAGGTGGTTTCCGCAGGAACGATGTGCTTTCCTACATTGAAGAAATGGACAAAAGAAGCAGTGAATACGAAAATAAGCTGCAGGCCGAGAATCAGCAGCTCCAGAAGGATGTCGCGTCGGCGAATGCCGCACGCGCCGGGCTTGAAAAGCAGGTGGCGGAGTTTACCTCCAATCTCGAACGCGCTATGACGGAAAGAGCCGACGCCGAGAGCGGCAGGCGTGCCCTGCAGGCGGAGATCGACAACCTGAGCAAAGCCGTCGCCCAAAAGAATACCGAGCTCGACTCGCTGCATCACGATCAGCTTGTCGACCGCCAGAAGATCGGCGGCCTTGAGGATGAGCTTGCCGTGCTGCGCGGCGAAGCGGAATCCCGCAGGCAGCAGTATGAAGAGCTCAACGAGCGGCTCGCACAGACTGCGCGCACTCAGGAGCAGATTGCAAGAGTGATGATCGAAGCGCGCGTTTCCGCCGACAAGATGGTTTCGGAGGCGAAACTTGAGGCGCAGCGCAGCGAGAAGGAATCCCATGAAAGGCTGCATGCGCTCGCGCAGGGGCTCAGCCCCTTATACGACGGCGCGGATCTAATACGCGAGCGGCTGCGCGATTTCTTTGATTCCTCGGACGAATTGCTCAAGGGCCTCCTGTGCCAGACAAAGCAGCTTGAATCGGAATTTGAAAGCAGCGGCCTTGATGCCGAAAACGGCGCGGAGAGTGACGAGCCGGCACGCGTCTTGGGGTTTCAGCTTCACGGCGCCGGGGACGAGGCGCTGCTGGAGTGCGCGTCATCCGCTCAGGGCACGGACCTGCCCGATGACGATCCGGTTGCTTGTCAGGCCGCCGCTGCCGGCGGTGACGAGGAAGACGATCTTGAGCCGGTCGAGGAAAATATAGACTAAACAATTTCGGGGGCGCAAGTTTGAAAGATCAATCTTTCAAACGGAAGTTTTGTCCTTTCGCGCCGCACAAAACGGCGCGCATTCGGCGGCCAGACTGCAGAGCCGGCCAAAACCTCCAGCCCGTAGCAAAAGGACGGTTATAGCCATGGAACCTTTGAGGCTGGACGCTGCGCAGCTTACGGAGCTGGCGCCGCAGCTTGACGCGGGCAGCCGCATTTTACTTTCGGGCTTTGTCTATACCGCGCGCGATGCCGCGCATAAAAAGATCGCCGCCATCCTTCGCTCGGGCGGCGTTCCGCCTTTTGAGCCGCGCGGTGCGGTGATCTATTACGCGGGCCCGACACAGGCACCGCGCGGTCTCCCCATCGGCTCCTGCGGGCCCACGACCTCTGCACGGATGGATCCCTACACGCCGTCGCTGCTCGAACGCGGGCTCGCGGCGACGATCGGCAAGGGCGAGCGCAGCGAGGCTGTCTGCGAGGCCATCCGGCGATACCGCAGCGTATATCTTTGCGCGCTGGGCGGAGCGGGCGCGCTCGCCTGCCGGTGCATCAAGAGCTGCGAGGTCGTCGCGTTTGAGGAGCTGGGCTGCGAATCGGTCAAACGTCTTTACTTTGAAGATTTTCCTCTTTTTGTCGCAATCGACTGCCACGGCGGCAATCTTTTCGAGCAGGGCCGCGCCGAATGGGCGGGGAAGGCGAGAGCCTAGGCATATGCGCCGCCGGCGCCCTGCCTTCTGGGGGCAATCAGCGGAATGGGCCTTTGGCCGCGAACGGCGCACGCCTGCGGTCAAGGGCCTTTTTTATTTTTTGCATGGGAGCGTTACCATTGGACAAGAGCCTTTTTTACACGACCGCGCTGGCTGTCATGGATGGTGAAAGGGCCGCGGGCGGGATCGGGACCCTCGGTGAAAAGACGCTGCATGCGATCCTCAAACGTTATTTCGAGCCCGATGTATCAAAGCATGAGATCAAAGTGGGGCGGTATGTGGCCGATATCCGCAACGATGCCGGCATCACCGAGATCCAGACCCGGCAATTCGGCGTAATGAGAAAGAAGCTCGAATATTTCCTTCAGGAGAACACGGTGACGGTCGTCTACCCTGTGGCGCAGGTCAAATGGCTCACCTGGATGAATACCAAAACCGGCGAAACGGCAGAAAAGCGGCGCTCTCCGAAGGCCGGGCGCCCTCAGGAGATTTTTGCGGAGCTTTATCGCATCCGCCCGCTGCTGCTGAGCGACAACCTGCACTTTTGCATCGTGATGCTCGAGATGCAGGAGCTGCGGCACTTCGACGGCATGAGCCGCGGCCGCAGGAAAAACCCCGAGCGCTGCGACCGCTACCCGAGCGAGCTTTGCGGGGAAATCGAGATCAACGGCCCCGGGGATTATCGGCAGCTCATTCCCGCCGGGCTGCCGCAGCCCTTCACCTCGCGTGATTTCGGCGCCGCATGCGGTATTCCGCGCAGCCTTGCGCAGACCGCGCTCAACGTGCTCAGCTTTACGGGGACTGTGAGGCGCACGGGCAAGAAGGGCAATGCGTTCCTATATACAACCTCACCGTTTTGATTCGCGTCAGACCTGTGATGTTGATCGGCGGGCAAAACGCCGTAGCACGCGGTATTTTTCACTGCGCAAGGCGCAAACGTGTATTATGTAATGAAGACAATCCGTAAAAACGGGGCCCCTCAGGCGGCTTGCGCCCGAAAGGCCCCGTTTTATCTGTGTTGGCGTAATGCGATTCTCCCATTAAAACCCGTATTACATCATGTTCTGCTTCGCACAGTCGCTTTCAATGACCTTTGTCTGAGCGAGCAGATTGCCGCAATAGCCGTTCACCTTTGTGAGGTTTCCGGTCGCGATGCAGCGGTTCAGCGTGTTGACGAGCCGCTGCCCCTTTGCGACGTCGCTCGAGTACTTCGGGCTGACGACTGCCCTGGTACTGTTCCAGCAGCCGATGACTTTCGAGATGTTAGCCGTAGCGAGGGATTTGTTTTTTTGCTGACAGGCAAGCTGCGTTTCACGGCAATAATATTTGAGTGAGTTGAGCGAGGTCGGCACGGTGCTGTTGTAGGGCGCCGCCATGTTCGAGAGGTCACGGTAAAGCTGGTTTGCACATTTCTTCGCGGTATAGTTGTCTTTGGCGTTGATGGCCTGTTGAAGCCGGCCGACAAGCGCAGATCTGCTGCCCGTGGTCATACCCGACATGACGGGTGCGCTGCCGGTATTTACTCCGAGCCTCAGGGCGATTCCCTGCGCCGCCGCCCAGTTTCCGCTGTCCACTGCGGAATACAGATCTTCGGCGGCGGTGCTCATGGATTTGACCTGTACCACGCGCTGAGATGGCGCCGCCATGGTAAAGCCGCCGGAGGGCTGCGAATAGGCCGTTGGCATCCGTGTGCGATAACCGCTACAGCCGGAGCTGAGCAGCAGCGCAGCCGCAGCCGAGGCCGCAATGATTTCCCTTTTCATCATAATCCTCCTACGAATATAAATTCCGTCGGATTATTTCTGATTGAAATTCACCCAGTCCCTTGCTTCCTCCACATTGTCATCGTCGGGCAGACTGACGTCCGTCACGCGCAGTGTGTCATCCTTCTGAGATATAGCCTGTGTCAGAAAGACGTTTTTGCCTTTGTCATGCAGGTTCGGCTCATTTTTGACAAGTCTGAAATGTTTTTTCGGCATTCCTATTCCTCCCTTTGATCAAAAAGGGCAAAAGATCACCGGAATATAACCGTGCGGCCATATTCCGTTATTATTGTTGCCGGATTTATAATGAAAATGATATTAAAATTATTCCTTGAAAAAATATCACACGGTGGAATCATGAAGCAGCTGCCCGTGTCTTTGTAAATATTGCATAATCGCTCCAAACGGTTTATACTATTATCAGATAGGCCTGCGCAGCAGCGCATGTCTGTGTCCGCCGCTGAAAGCGACGTTAAAAGGTGATAGAATCAATTTTTTACTGAATGAACGCCAGCGCATCGAAAGGAACGGTGGGGCTTTATGCAGATTTCCGAAAAAATCGGGGCTGTCAGCGATGAAATCAGGGAAAAGTTTCATCCGCAGATGATCATCCTTTTCAACTTCAAGCGCAATCTTTCCGGGGAGGCCGGCAGCTTCAAGCTGTGCCTGGTGATGGATTCTTCCGATACGAAGGAGGCCGAACGCAGGGTGTATCTTGAAGTTGAGAGCGAGATCCCCTACGACGTGCTGATCTATACGCCCGTGGAATGGGAAAAGCTCTCGGCCGAAGAACACAGCTTTGCGCACAGAATAAAAGAAAAGGGGACTGTACTCTATGCGCTGGCATCATGAGGGTGATTCCGACAGCAAACGTTACCTTGACTGGCTCGACTGCGCCGGGGACGATCTCAAGGCAGCCACACTCCTGCTCTCCGACAGTGAAACCCTCAATTCGGCGGCGTTCCACTGCCAGCAATGCATAGAAAAAGCGCTCAAGGGGTATATCCTCTTTAAAACCCGCAATCATGTCGACGGCCACAACCTCACGTGGCTCTGCCGTCAGGCTATCCAGCTTGATCCACACTTTCGTGAATGGCTCGATGAAAGCACAGAGCTCAACCGGTTCTATATTGAAACACGGTACCCTTCCGACATCCCGCTCGAGCTCAGCGACGCATATGTGCGCCGCATCCGCCTCATGGCAGAGAATATGTATAAGTTCATCCTTCAGGAAGTCAGCTGAGCATCGCCTATCAGGCTCACTGTTGCCGCAGGCGCGTATCCTCCCTCTGTAAACCATAATCAGGGAAGATGTGCTTACATCTCCTGTTTTTCCCTATTTTCATAATAATTCACCCAAAATTTCTGGGGAAAAGCCGTGAAATCCTCATTATTTGCTATAGCTTTTAACGTACATCCATGGTAGAATTAAAGCTGTAGATTGCTAGTAGCGACGATTCGTTAATTTATTAACAAACGAACTGGTAGTCGTTTCGCCGTGAAAGCAGAATACCTTTGGCACTATCGTTAATTATTTAACAAATCTTGTTGTGGGAACAGCGCAATGTAGCAATACGCCGCAATGGCCGTTTTTTTGCCGCGTTCCCGGGGAGGAAAGGATTATGCAAAAGGCACAAACCACTATTCCGTTCAAGGGAACGAAAGAACAGGAAGAAAAACTAAAAGCAGTCATCACGCAGCTTCGCGATGAGAAGGGCGCGCTGATGCCGATTCTGCAGCATGCGCAGGATATCTACGGCTATCTTCCGATGGAGGTTCAGGAGGTCATCTCGGAAGAGATGGACATTCCGCTCGAAGAAGTTTACGGTGTGGTCAGCTTTTACACACAGTTTACGCTCAACCCAAAGGGCCAGTACAACATCGCGGTCTGTCTGGGCACGGCCTGCTATGTCAAGGGCTCCAAAGAAATCTTCGACGCCATCTCGGACAAACTCGGTATCGGCCCCGGCGGCTGCACGGCGGACGGAAAGTTTTCTTTTGAAGCATGCCGCTGCATCGGCGCATGCGGCCTCGCACCCGTCATGATGATCAACGACGAAGTCTATGGCCGCCTTGTCAAGGATGATGTCGGAAAAATTCTTGACAGATACTAAAAGCGCTGCGGGGGATACCGCTTATGGCCTGATTGCCCCCGCCACAAGTCGATAGAAAGGATTGAATTTCATTGAAAAGCCTTGCAGAGCTTGAAGTTATCAGAGAACGCACGAAGAAAAAAATCAACGTAAGCGAAAGCGACGGCAACGATATCCGTGTCGTTGTGGGCATGGCTACCTGCGGCATCGCCGCCGGAGCGCGCCCCGTATATGACATGCTGATCGAGGAAGTCGAGAAGCACAATCTGCACAACGTTTCCATCACGCAGACGGGCTGCATCGGCATTTGCCAGCTGGAGCCGGTCGTGGAGATCTACGCACCTGGCAAAGAGAAAGTCACCTATGTGAAAATGACGCCGGAAAAGGCCCGGCGCATTGTCACCGATCACATTGTCAACGACACGATCGTCGCCGAATATACCGTCGGCTCGGTTGTCGAATAAGGAGGTAAAGTGCCATGATACGTTCGCATGTCCTGATCTGCAGCGGAGAGAACTGTACCTCGTCCGGCAGCGAGAAGCTCATTTCGGCGATGGAATCCGAGATCGTAAAAAAAGGCCTGGCTGATGAAGTCAAGGTTATAAAGGCCGGCTGCTTCGACCTGTGTTCCTCGGGCCCGAATATGATCATCTATCCCGAGGGCGCGTTCTACAGCAATGTCACAGTTGCGGATATTTCCGAAATCGTCGAGGAGCACCTCATCAAGGGCCGGGTCGTCAAACGCCTGCTGCACCATGATTTTACCCAGGAAAAAACGGTGAGCTCGCTCAACGAAGTTCCGTTTTATCAGAAGCAGCTGCGCATTGCACTGCGCAACTGCGGCGTCATTAACCCGGAGGATATCGATGAATACATTGCCTTCGACGGCTATCGCGCGCTGGGCAAGGTGCTCACGGAGATGAAGCCCGAAGAGGTCATCGATGTCGTGCTGCGTTCCGGTCTTCGCGGCCGCGGCGGCGCGGGTTTCCCCACAGGCAGGAAATGGCAGCTTGCGCGCGGCAATGCGGCCGATCAGAAATACGTCTGCTGCAACGCCGACGAAGGAGACCCCGGTGCATTCATGGATCGTTCCGTGCTCGAAGGCGACCCGCACTCGGTGCTCGAGGCGATGGCGATTGCCGGCTATGCAATCGGCGCCACACAGGGCTATATCTATGTCCGTGCGGAATACCCGATTGCGATCAAGCGTCTGCGCATCGCAATCGACCAGGCTCGTGACTACAACCTGCTTGGCAAGGATATTTTCGGCACCGGTTTTGAATTTGACATCGAGCTGCGGCTCGGCTCCGGCGCATTCGTCTGCGGCGAAGAAACCGCACTGATGACCTCCATTGAGGGCCACCGCGGCGAGCCGCATCCGCGCCCGCCGTTCCCGGCCGTAAAAGGCCTCTTCGGCAAGCCCACGATCCTCAACAACGTTGAGACCTACGCGAACATTGCGCAGATCATCCTCAAGGGGCCGGAGTGGTTTTCCTCGATCGGCACCGAAAAGTCAAAGGGCACAAAGGTCTTCGCCCTCGGCGGCAAGATCAACCATACGGGCCTCGTCGAGATTCCGATGGGCACCACGCTGCGCGAGATCATCGACGATATCGGCGGCGGCATCCCGGGCGGCAAGAAATTCAAAGCTGCTCAGACGGGCGGGCCTTCGGGCGGCTGCATCCCTCCGGAGCATCTCGACATCAAGATCGATTACGACAACCTCATTTCGATCGGCTCCATGATGGGCTCGGGCGGCCTGATCGTAATGGATGAGGATAACTGCATGGTGGATATCGCGCGGTTCTTCCTCGACTTCACCGTCGACGAATCCTGCGGCAAGTGCGTGCCGTGCCGCATCGGCACACGGCGCCTGCTTGAGATCCTCGACAAGATCATCAGCGGCAACGGCGAGATGAAAGACCTTGACCGGCTCGATGAGCTCTGCCGATACATCAAAGAAAACTCGCTTTGCGGCCTGGGTCAGACAGCGCCGAACCCGGTTCTTTCGACCCTGCATTATTTCCGCGATGAATATTTGGCCCATGTTGTTGACAAGCGCTGCCCGGCCGGTGTCTGCAAGAGCCTGATCACCTACGAGATCGACCCCGTAAAGTGCACAGGCTGCACGCTCTGCGCCCGCAACTGCCCGACCAACGCCATCACGGGCACCGTCAAGAACCCCCATGTCATCGATAAATCCAAGTGCATCAAGTGCGGCGTCTGCCAGCAGAAGTGTAGATTTAGCGCCGTCATTAAGAAGTGAAGAAGGAGTGTGCCATTTCCATGGAAACGGTGAATATCAAGATCAACGGGCAGCCTCTTTCCGTGCCGAAGGGCTTCACCATTCTTGAAGCGGCGCGGCAGGCAGGTATCCGGATCCCCACCCTGTGTTATTTAAAGGATATTAATGAAATCGGCGCGTGCCGCATGTGCCTCGTCGAGATCAAAGGCGGCAGGGCGCCTGTAGCGGCCTGCGTTTACCCCGTCAACGAGGGGCTTGAGATCTTTACAAACACGGAAAAGGCTCAGAAGGCGCGCAGATTCGCACTTGAGCTGATTCTCTCGACGCACGACCGGCATTGCCTCTCGTGCATACGCAATACCACCTGTGAGCTGCAGAAGCTCTGCATCGAATACGGCGTCGACGACGAGAACCGTTTCGACGGCAAGCGTAAGACTTACGAGATCGACAACACAACGGGCGTCATCGTGCGTGACAACAACAAATGCATCGTCTGCCGCCGCTGCGCCGCCGCGTGTGACAAGCTGCAATCCGTCGGCGTAATCAACGTCAACGACCGCGGATTCGATACCCATATCGGCTGCGCTTTTGAAAAGGACCTCGGCCAGGTGCCCTGCGTTTCGTGCGGCCAGTGCATCGTCGCCTGCCCCACGGGCGCGCTGCATGAAAGGGACGATTCCCAGATTGTCTGGGATGCCATTCACGACCCGACCAAACACGTTATCGTGCAGCCCGCTCCTTCGGTGCGTGTCACGCTCGGCGAATGCTTCGGCATGCCGATCGGCACCAACGTAAAGGGCAAGATGGTGGCAGCCATGCGCCGCCTCGGCTTCGACAAGGTGTTCGATACCGATTTTTCAGCCGATCTGACGATCATGGAGGAGGCAACCGAATTCATCGAGCGCCTCACCACCGGCGGCAAGCTGCCGCTCATCACCTCCTGCTCGCCCGGATGGATCAAATTCTGCGAATTCTATTTCCCCGAATTCCTGGAGAACCTCTCCACCTGCAAATCGCCGCAGCAGATGTTCGGCGCCGTGGCGAAGACTTATTATGC
>JARLHS010000082.1 GCA_031292115.1 Clostridia bacterium
AAAGCGGCTGCTTTTGTAACGAGCGCGGCCTCGATCACCGCTTTTGCGGATACTGCGATATTTTCGTCACCCCGTCAAACGGTTCCTATCGGCTCAGGGCTTATTCCGAACGTGGGGAAGAGCTCCTTGCCGATGTGTGCGGCAGGGCGGGGCTTGAGCCGGCGGAATGCGCGGAGCATCGCGGGGAACCTGCGCAAAAGCCCCTACTGGCTCTGCCGGAGGCTGCGGACGACACGGTCTTTGACCTCAAGGCATGGGATACGGCCGCTCAAACCTGCATCGGCTGCGGCACCTGCACCTATATCTGCCCCACCTGTCACTGTTTTGCGTTCAGGGATGTTCAGCGGGGCACGGAGGCCGCGCGCTACCGCCGGTGGGACAGCTGCATGTTCCCCGGCTTCACGCTTCACGCGTCGGGGCACAACCCGCGCGGCACAAAGAAGGAACGGTATCGCCAGAGGGTCATGCACAAATATCTTTACGTGCCGCGCAATTTCGGCCTGACGGCCTGCACCGGCTGCGGCAGGTGCGTGCGTTCCTGCCCGGCCGGCATCAGCATACGCGACGTGGTGAGCAGGGCGGCAAAAGAGCTTGGGGAGGCGAAGGCATGAGCACTGACCCTTATCTTCCGGTGCGCGCGGAGATACTTTCCGTCAAACAGGAAACGAGGTCTCCCGACCTTGACATCAAAACGTACCGCCTCAGGCTGGCACAGGGCTCCGAGCTGGATTTTAGGCCTGGCCAGTTTATTGAGCTTGCCGTCGACGGCGTAGGGGAGGCTCCTTTCGGCTTTGCCTCCAGCCCTCTCGAAAAGGACTTCATCGAGGTGACCGTCAAGCGCACGGGGCTTGTGACCGATGCGCTGCACCGCCTGAGCGCCGGGGATTTTGTCTGGGTGCGCGGCCCTTTCGGCAACACATTCCCGCTCGGGGAGATGCGGGGGAGCCATATCATGTTCATCGCGGGCGGTCTTGGCCTGGCTCCGCTGCGCCCCCTCATCAAATGCGTGCTCCACCCCGGCTTCAGGGGCCAATACGGCCGGGTGGATATGCTCATTGCGGCGCGCACGCCGGGTGATTTCGTCTATTACGACCAGTATGACGACTGGGCAAAGGAGCCGGATACGCGCATTTCACTGACCATCGACCGGCCTGTCGACGGATGGACGGGGCTCGTGGGCTTCCCCCACAACCTGATAGCGGATATGGATCTTGCGTTCGATTCCACGATCTTTATCCTTTGCGGCCCTCCGCTCATGATCAAGGCCGTTTCCGACAGGTTGCAGCAGAAAGGCTGCCCGAAGGACAGGCTCATTACCACAATGGAGATGCGCATGACCTGCGGCATAGGAAAATGCGGCAGGTGCAACATCGGCCACCGGTATGTCTGTGTGGACGGCCCCGTTTTTTCACTGGCCGAGCTCGGCGAGATGCCCGACGAATACTGATACCGCAGCCATCACCAGGATAGCCTGCGTTGTGAACAGTATTGCCGGGCTGTAAAAACCCGGTTTGAAAACGAATCGCATAAAAGGCTATTACCTGTGTCCTGACTGTTCAGACGCTTAAATCACTTTTCATCGCGCCCATCCCCAACCCCTTCCCTGCGCGGGAAGGGGTTAAAGAAGCAGGGGGAGTTTTGCCTGCTCCGCAGGGTGCGTGCCTTTGCGCAGGATGCGGCCGTCAGCCGCGCCCCGACATCCGGCCCTGCTTTTCGCCCTGCCGTACAAGAAACGCCCTGACTGCCGCAAGCGACGGCAGCTCCGCATACAGCAGCCCGGCGGTCTCTTCATCCGGCCCGACGAGATCGGGGATCATGACAGGCTTCATGCCCGCGCGGTATGCCGCGAGGATCCCGCCGGGCGAATCTTCGAGCGCCATACATTCCCGTGCGGGCACGCCGAGCATCTGCGCAGCCGTTTCGTAGACATCCGGGTAAGGCTTGCTTCTTCTGACCATATCGCCGCAGACGACCGCGTCAAAGCAGCCCTCAAGATGGGCCAGGCCGAGGTAAAAGGACGTTTTTTCAGATGCCGTCGAGGTCGCGACCGCCGTCCTGAAGCGGCCTTCTTTTAAAAAGGCGAGCAGCTCCCTGAGCCCTTCCTTGACGGGAACGCCGTTTCTCGCGATCGAATCCGCCATATAGTCCTCGTGCATGCGGAATGCGGTATCAAAATCGAATTCCTCACCGTAATATTGGTCGAAAAGGGGCTTGGCTTTTGCATCGTCCATGCAGAAAAGACAAATGACAATATCCTTTTTGATTTCGACTCCAAGTCGCCTGCCCACGTCGTCCCATGCCGCGACCGAGAGGTTTTCGGTATCAAGCATCAGCCCGTCCATATCGAAGACAACCGCTTTTATCACAGGCTCACCCCTTTCCCCGGCATACCCCAACAGATGCTCCGCCTGACCTTCAGGCGGAGCATCTGTGTATACCGGAATGAATTTTACGATACCCGGATCTTCATCGAGATGTCAAGTGCCCTGACGGAATGCGTCAGCGCGCCCATCGAGATGAAATCGACGCCCGTTTCGGCCACGCGCGCGATCGTTTCCTCGGTGATGTTGCCCGAGGCCTCCAGAAGCGCGCGGCCCGCGACAAGCTCCACTGCCTTTTTCATATCCTCGCAGGACATGTTGTCGAACATGATGACGTCCGCCCCCACGTAAAGCGCCTGCAGCGCCTCTTCGATCGTGCGGGCCTCCACCTCGATCTTCACCATGTGCCCCGCCTTCGCGCGCAGCGCCTCCACGGCGCGGGCGATCGAGCCGCAGGCATCGATGTGGTTATCCTTGATCATGGCGGCGTCCGAAAGGCCGAACCGGTGGTTTTTGCCCCCGCCCACCACCACGGCGTATTTCTGCAGGGCGCGCAGCCCGGGCAGCGTCTTGCGTGTGTCGGTGACGCGGGCCTTCGTGTGGGCGATCAGCGCCGAGGCGCGGTGTGTTGCCGTCGCGATGCCCGACAGGTGCTGCAGCAGGTTGAGCGCGGTGCGCTCGCCATGCAGCAGCGCGCGTGTCTTGCCGCCCAGAACGGCGATTCGTTGGCCGCTTTCAAGTAGGTCGCCGTCCTTCTTGAAAAGCCGGGCTTCGAAATCTTCGTCGAGCAGCTCAAAAACGCGTGTCGCCGCCTCGATGCCGCACAGCACGCCCTCCTGCTTGGCGAGCAGCACGGCCTCGCAGCGCTTGCTCTCATCTATCAGGGAGTCCGTGGTGACGTCGAAATAGCCGATATCCTCCTGGAGTGCCCTTTTAATGACATCGTCGAGATAAAACGGAGCGAGGTTCATCGTTCACACAGCTCCTTTAAGATAATTTTCGCCACTCTTGCCATACTTTTCAGCTCGATCGTCTCGCGGCTTTCGGCATAGTGCCCCGCCTCGAGCGTCGCGTCGATCTCCTCGATCACGGGCAGGCTGCGCCTTGCCTCGTCGGGGTCGGGGATGATGAAAAAGCTTTTTTGCATAACGGAACGGATCGTCTTGTAAAATTCCTGCGGGGGCTGCGCACCGCCGCACAGCGACATCGGCTTCGGCGCGGGCAGGGGCCGCTGCGGCGCGGAGACAATGTCACGCAGCGCTCGACGCGGGAAAACCAAAGCCTCGAGCAGCGAATTGCTTGCGAGCCGGTTATTGCCGTGCACGCCCGTGTGCGAGCATTCGCCCACGGCGTAAAGACCCGGCACCGTCGTGCGCGCGAAGGTGTCGACATCGATGCCGCCAATCAGGTAGTGCTGGCACGGGAAGACGGGGATCCGATCCTTCGTGATGTCGACGCCCGCTTCAAGGCACTTGCTGTAGATGGAAGGGAAACGGTCCCGGAGGAAATCCGCATCCTTGAATGAAATATCGAGAAAGATATCACTGCTGCCGGTTTTGATCGTCTCGCGGCGGATGCAATCCGAAACGACGTCGCGCGGGGCAAGCTCGGCGCGTTTGTCGTAGCCGGGCATGAAACGCTCGCCGCGGCAGTTGAGAAGCAGGCCGCCCTCGCCGCGCACCGCCTCGGAGATGAGGAAGCGCTCCTGCTGCGCAAGCCTTGCGTCAAACGCCGTGGGGTGAAACTGGATAAGGCTCAGGTTTTTGACGCGCGCGCCGAGCTCGCCGGCGAAACGGATGCCGTCCCCCGTCGCGATGCGCGAGTTGGTCGTGAATTCATAGATCCTGCCGACGCCGCCCGTGGCGAGGATGCAGCTTCGCGCGGAAATACCGTGCAGCGCTCCCCCGTGCAGCACGCCCGCGTAAAAGCCGCCTCCGGGCGCGCACTCGAGCCGCAGCATCGCGGAATTTTCGAGAAAATCGATATTGGCGCGCTCGCGTATGCGCGCGATCAGCTTCGTTACCACCTCAAAGCCCGTCGTATCCCGGTGGTGGACGATCCGGCTTCTGGAATGCCCGCCTTCGAGCGTCAGATGCAGACGGCCCAGCATGTCGGTGTCGAATTCGACGCCGAGCTTGACCAGGTTGAGCACCTCTTCGGGGCCCTCACGCACGAGAACATTGACGGATTCGGGGTTGTTCGTGCCGCCGCCGGCGACCATCGTG
>JARLHS010000001.1 GCA_031292115.1 Clostridia bacterium
CGGCAGCAGGATCGCGTTGAAATGCTTTGCAAGCGTGGATTTGCCCGAGCCGTTGTGCCCGAGCACCGCGAGGAACTGCCCCTTGGGCACCTCCAGGCTGATGCCGTGAAGCACGTTGACAGGCGCGCCCTACTCTGCGGGATAGGCATATTCAAGATGAATCGTTTGAATCAGATTTTCCATGGGACCTCCGCGTGGCAAGCGCAATCGTTATGAGTGAATCAGTGAATAACAAAAACAAAAAACGTGATGCAGAGCGAGATGACCTCCAGCGCCGTAAAAAACACCGCACAGTCTTTCAGGGTGCGCAGGTATTTTGTCTGCTGCAGCTGCAGCAGCATCCGCAGCTCATCATCGGAAAAGTTATTTTTGTGGTAAAACGCACCGGTGCCTTTATCCTCGGCGACATCTTCGGGCAAAGGCTCGCCCGCGTCGATACGGCGGATAAATTCTTCGATTTCTTCCGGCGTGCAGGGTGCTTCCACGCCCACGCCAAGATCCGCAAGCAGCTTTTTGAATGTTTCATTGAGGTTTGACATGACCATACCCCCATTTGACGTTGTCGGCTGAGCCGCCTATGCTTCCCAGATCGCCGTCGCGCCGCAGGGCAGCGTGAGCCCCGTCGATTCGACCGGAAGGCCGATTTCGTCGGCCGTAATGCGTCCGCGGCGCTTTTCACCGACCGTGACGCCCAGCAGGTAGGCCATCACCGACGGAGAAAGCCCCGTGGTATAGGAATTAAGCATAAAAAACAGCGGGTTCTCGCTGACGACGCCTTTGCAGAGCTCAAGCAGGGAAAAGATCTGCTCCTCGAGCTTCCATACCTCGCCGCCCGGCCCGCGGCCGAAAGAGGGCGGATCCATGATCACGGCGTCGTAGAAACGGCCGCGGCGCGCCTCGCGCTGCACGAACTTGATGCAGTCGTCGACGATGTAGCGCACGGGTTTGTCCGCAAGGCCGCAGAGCGCAGCGTTTTCCTTCGCCCACGCCACCATTCCCTTGGCCGCGTCGCAGTGGACGACCTCGGCGCCTGCTGCGGCGCACGCGAGAGTCGCGGCGCCCGTATAGGCAAAAAGGTTGAGAACGCGCACGGGCCTGCCCGCGGAGCCGATCTTCTGCGAGAGCCAGTCCCAGTTCACGGCCTGCTCGGGGAAAAGCCCCGTGTGCTTGAAGCCCATGGGCTTGAGGTTGAATCTGAGATTTTGATACGGGATGCTCCAGACCTCGGGGAGCCGCCTTACCTGCCAGCTTCCGCCGCCGGCAGGGGAGCGCAGGTAATGCCCGTCGGCCTTGCTCCAGCCCTGATGAAGGCGTTCGGTGCTCCAGATGATTTGCGGGTCTGGGCGGATGAGCGTATAGCCGCCCCAGCGCTCGAGCTTTTCACCGCCCGACGCATCGAGTATTTTATATTCCTGCCAGCCGTCTGCAATCCTCATATTTCTATGCCAGCTTCATCGAGATGACGGCGGCGAGGCTGTCGGCGATGCGTTCCACATTGTCGGGGTCTTTGCCCTCGACCATCACGCGGATGAGCGGCTCGGTGCCCGAGGCGCGCACGAGCACACGCCCGTCGTCGCTGAGCTCCGCCTCCGCCGACCTGATGGAGGCCTGGATTTCCGCGTCGCCCGCAAGGCGTTCCTTCGCGTGCGGCCCCACCTTGACATTCACCATTGTCTGCGGGTAAGCCTGCATGATCGAGGCAAGAACCGAGGCTCTTTTATCCGACTGCTTGAGGATACTGAGAAGCTGGATGGCCGAGAGCTGGCCGTCGCCCGTCGTGGCATGGTCGAGAAAGATCACATGGCCGGATTGCTCGCCGCCGATCACATAGCCGTTTGCAAGCATCTCCTCCAGCACATAGCGGTCGCCGACCTTTGTGGCGGCGACGTTGATGCCGCGCTGCTTTCCGAAACGGAAAAACCCGAGGTTTGACAGGACGGTGACAACCATGGTGTTGTTCTTGAGCCGGCCCTTTCTTTTCAGGTCATCCGCGTAAATGGCGATCAGCTTGTCGCCGTCGAGTACTTCACCGTTTTCATCCACCGCGAGGCAGCGGTCGGCGTCGCCGTCGAACGCGACCCCGATATCGCAGTTGTTGTCGCGCACATATTCCGCAAGCTTCGCGATATGCGTCGAGCCACAGCCGTGGTTGATGTTGACGCCGTCCGGGTTGGAATTGATGATATCGCATTCGGCATTGAGCGCCGCAAAAAGAGCGGGCGCCGTGGCGCTTGCGGAGCCGTTGGCGCAATCCACCGCAATCTTGAGGCCCGAGAGGTCGCCCTCGACGGTCTTAACGAGGCAGCCGATGTAATCCTGCACCGCGGCGGCGCTGCGCCGCACGCGGCCCACGTCGCGCCCCTGCTTGATGATCTGGATCGGGTCGCCGTCGAGCACAAGGGCCTCGATTTTTTCCTCAAGGCTGTCGGAGAGCTTGTAGCCCTCGCCGTTGAAGATCTTGATGCCGTTGTATTCCACAGGGTTGTGCGAGGCCGAGATCATGATGCCCGCGTCTGCGTTGTATTTGCGCACAAGGCAGGCGACGGCGGGGGTCGGCACGACGCCGAGCACAAGCACATCCGCCCCTACCGAGCAGATGCCGGCGATGAGCGCCGACTCCAGCATATCCGAAGAAATGCGCGTATCTTTGCCGATGATGATCTGCGCGCGGTGGTGCGCCTCTTCCGTCAGAACTACCGCAGCCGCGCGGCCGATATTCATTGAAAGCTCACAGGTGAGCTCCGTATTCGCAATGCCTCTTGCACCGTCCGTGCCGAACAGTCTCCCCATATTGAGAATGCTCCCTTCCGATCAAAAAGTTATCTGCTCAGAGCCGGGCTGCCCGGGCATCTCGAGCTTCAAGTGGGCGCAGCCCGCCGGCGTGATGCACCTGCCGCGCGGCGTACGGCTCAGAAAGCCGAGCTGCATGAGGTAGGGCTCGTAAACGTCCTCGATGGTGATGGCTTCCTCGCCGATGGCGGCCGCGAGCGTTTCGAGCCCGACGGGCCCGCCCGCGTAGCTGCGGATAATCGTTTCAAGCATCCTGCGATCCACCGCGTCAAGGCCGAGCAGGTCAATTTCAAGGCGGTCGAGCGCGTTATCTGCGATTTTGGCCGTGATGATGCCGTCGCCCTCCACCTGGGCGAAGTCGCGAACGCGCTTGAGCAGCCGGTTGGCGACACGCGGCGTTCCGCGTGCACGGCGTGCGAGCTCGAACGCGCCTTCCTCTTTACACGCGATGCCAAGAATGCCCGAGCTGCGCATGATAATCGAGCAAAGCTCTTCGCAGCTGTACAGCTCAAGCCGCAGGATGACGCCGAAACGGTCGCGAAGCGGGGCAGAAAGCTGGCCGGCGCGCGTTGTGGCGCCGATCAGCGTGAATTTTGGCAGATCAAGCCGGATGGAACGCGCCGACGGCCCTTTGCCGATGATGATGTCGAGCGCGTAATCTTCCATCGCGGGGTAGAGAACCTCTTCAACGCTACGCTGGAGGCGGTGAATCTCGTCGATAAAAAGGATGTCGCCGGGCGAAAGATTCGTGAGCAGCGCGGCAAGATCACCGGGCTTCTCAATGGCGGGGCCGGAGGTGACGCGGATGTTGACGCCCATTTCATTGGAAATCACGCCCGCAAGCGTCGTCTTGCCAAGGCCCGGAGGGCCGTAGAGCAGCACATGATCGAGCGATTCGCCGCGCTGGCGTGCCGCCTCTATAAAGACCTTGAGATTTTCCTTCGCTTTTTGCTGCCCAATGTATTCTTTGAGTGTCTTTGGCCGAAGCGAAAGCTCGCTGTCGCCGTCTTCCGGCGTATATTCGGGCGCAACAATGCGGTTTTCGTAATCCATTTCCATTTATATAACCTTTCCTTTCGCGCTGAGACCGGGATGTTTTGCCCGGCTTTCGTCGCGGCCGAAGGCCGCGAAGCAAATTTGCGCCACGCTCTGCGGCGCAAAAGGACAAAACTCCTGTTTGAAAGATTTGTCTTTCAAACTGATTCCCTATTTCGAAAGGTTTTTTAGCGCTTGTCGGATAATTTCTTCAATAGAAAGCGACTCGTCGCACCGGGCTGCGGCCATGGCCGCGTCACTGCGGGAATACCCCAGCACCATCAGCGCGTTGATGGCCTCCTCCACATTGCCCGAGGCCGAGATAATGCCGGTGTCGGCCTGCGAAAACCCCTCGGCCGCCTGCGCGCCGCTGATCTTGTCGCGCAGCTCGAGAATAATGCGCTGCGCGATCTTTGTGCCCACGCCCGGCGCGCGCGTCAGCGCCTTGACATCGCCCGAAGCCGCGTAGAGTGCGAATTTTTCAGGCGTTGCCTCCGAGAGGATCGAAAGCGCCGCCTTCGGGCCGACGCCCGAAACGGAGATCAGCATTTTAAAGCAGCTGAGCTCCTTCTGGTCGAAAAACCCATAAAGATCAAGCGCATCCTCGCGCACATTCAGGTGCGTGTAAAGCATTGCGCTCTCACCGATTTTCGGCAGGCGCCGCAGCGTGTTGGCGGTCGTGCTGCATTTAAAGCCCACGCCGCCGCACTCGATCACCGCGTAGAGCGGGCCGGCGGCCGTCAGCGTGCCGTTGAGGCTGTAGATCATCATTCGCTCCGTTCCGCCGCTTCGCGCCGGCGCAAAACCTGGTTGAAAGAAACCGCCCTGCCGTGCGAAGCAAAGGAATGACAGGGCCCTTCGCGCATGAATCAGGTTGAAAGAAGCCGCGAGCCCCTGCAACCCAAACACCCTTTATATTGTAGCCGGTTTTAGTGGATTTGGTTCATAAGGGCGCCGATCCTTGAGCCGGAGGAATGCGCGTGGCAGACGGCAATCGCCAGCGCATCGGCCGTGTCGTCGGGCTTGGGTACTTCCCGCAGGCCGAGGATGCGCTTGGTAAGCTCCATCACCTGCTGCTTGTCCGCCTTGCCATAGCCCACCACCGCCTGCTTGACCTGCAGCGGTGTGTATTCGAAAATCTTCGCTCCGCATTTGCAGCCCGCCAGCAGGATGACACCGCGCCCCTGGCCGACGCCGATCGCGGTTTTGGCGTTGGTGGTGAAAAAAAGCTCCTCCACGGCCATGACGTCGGGCTTCCATTTTAAAAGCACCACCATGAGCTCGTCATAGATGATCTCAAGCCGCCGGCTAAGTTCAACCCCGGCTTGAGTCTGGATGGCGCCGTAATCCAGCACGGTGAAGCGGTTGCCTTCATATTTCAAAACGCCGTAGCCCACTATGGCGTAACCCGGGTCAATTCCGATTATTATCATGCGTCCGCTCCGTGAGCCCCCCATAAATCTGCCGAAAGTTATACTTTGCCATAATACTTTCATTATATCATAATTGCCTTTTTGGAGCAAGCGGAAAACCGGGAAGAATTGAAGCGCCAATCGGCGGCATAGTTCTTTGTCTATATTTATCGGCGAATACCGACAAAAAGGTGTTGACAGATGGGGATGAATTTGATAAGATAGTAAAGCGCCTAAGAGAGCCGGGAAAAAAGACAGAGAAGATCAGCCAAAAGGGTTGACTTTACTGGCGAACGGTGGTAGAATTAAAAACCGTCCGGTAAAAACAGGACGCAAACGGACCTTGAAAATTAAACAACGTCTGAACGGTTTTCCAGCAAGATCCGAGAGGAAATTGCGGAGAGCCGAAAATGGACCCTTAAATTTTTTGAGTGAAGAATCAGTAATGATTTTTTGCGGCAAACGCTTTTGAGGAATCAAGAGCAAAGCGCAAGTGTTTGAAGAGCTAAATTGAGCTCGGATAAGTTGTCTATTGAGGCCGAGAGGCCATAATGGAACAATA
>JARLHS010000083.1 GCA_031292115.1 Clostridia bacterium
AAGCGACAGGCGCACGGAAGTCTCCGCACTGAAGCCGAAAGCCACAAGTCCTACCCAGGTCGACAGGAGCAGAAGTATCCATGAAAGTATCACCCAGATCATCATTTTGACAAGGCCAATATTTAAAAATTCATTGAAATAGCTGCGAAAACGCGGCACCAGAAAGACGATGGCCAGAGATAACACAACCCCGGCGATGCTGATGAATGAAAGAATCCACAAAGCCTTCAGCAGAGTCGGATCTTTAAACCCTGCGAATGGTACGGCAAGCAGCGCGAGCATCATAATCGCGACAAAATCCGCGTAGGCCGGAATGGCAAGCAGCTTTGTCCGCCGGATTGTGTTATAATCGCTCGGGAAAAAAGCCAGCCGCAGCCCCTCTCCGGCGTGAAGCGGCAGGATCATATTGGCGGTGTGGCCGATGCCCACGATCTGAAAAGCAATCATATGGTTAAGGTGTGGGTCAATGCCGCGCGTATAGGCAAGCCCGCGGATATAATTCGCATACATATAGATGGCGACGGAAATAACTACAAGCCACCAATTGATGCCCGAGTGAAGAAGTGTGCGTGGGTGCAGGCCGCCGAGCGTCCTGACGGAGAAATAAACAATGACGGCGGTAACAATTAAGCCTACAATCAATTTGAGTTTTGTTTTAACGGACATTTTGTTGCTCCCTGTTATATAAAATCGGCTCTTGCAGCCGCATAGAGGTATTATACGTCGAATCTGCTCATTCTTCAATTGTTTCATTGGCTTATTCCATGAAAATCTGCATAAATTATGAATTTTTTGTGAGAAACGGCGTAATAATCGGATTTCGTGCAAATGCGAACGATCTGAAACGAGTCTCCACGGCGGCTTCCGCAAAGCGGCAGGCAATAAACTGCGGAATGATATCCGCAGTTTATTGGGAGAATCGTATAAACAAGAATCGCCCCCGGCTCAATTGCTTTTTGGGTAACTGAGCCGGGGGTATCCATTTTCGGGTGCTAGAATGAAACCGCCTGGGCACGGAGCCGAAGCAGGCGGCGGGGCTACGCTCATGGGTTTGAATTCAGATTTCCGTCTTTGCACCCGGCCGCCTGATTTCCATCCTCCAAAAACGGTTGATACATCATAACCGCATGATTTTCGGTGATAAATTCATCGTAAAACAAGCTGCCGTCCGTGTCGTACAGCTCTCTTCTGAGCTCATTGTGGCGCGTATAGCCTCCCCAGCATTCGAGATTCATCCGATGGTTCTTTTCATAAACATGATAACGGTATCGGGGCTCGGATGTACTTCTCCATTCGCCGGATAAATATTCATCCGTTACCTCCAGGCAGAGCTGAAACGGCTGAGCGGTATTGTTTTCGATAATCAGATCGCGGTAGTTATAGACACAGGTGGCGCCGCTTCCAAAGGGCTGCGTTCTGCCTGAATCGGGAAACACGTCGTAGCTGTGGCGGTAGCGCTCTTTTATGGTCAGCGGCGTGTGCAGCGTCATCCAGTAGATCAGGTTGGAAAGCTGGCAAAGCCCGCCTCCCGTGCCCGCGTGGTAGGTGCCGCAGAATAAAACCATTCCGTCCACATAGCCTTTGGAACGCGTGGGCTTCCCGATCAGCTTCCAGAATGAGAACCGCTCGCCGGGGTGTATGACGAGATTGTTGAGCCTGCCCGAGGCGATCCTCAGATTGATGATCTTGTTGTATTGCAGGTACATGTCCACGTCCTTGAGTTTTCGGAGCAGCGGGGTTTTATGCGCAAACTGAAGGCAGGGCAATTTACCGTCCGGCTTTTCACCCGCAAACCGGCGATGCGCAAGCATCCACCACAGATATCGCCTGCCGGTATAGTAAGCTTTACCGAGGAACAATCTCAGCCTTGTCCGCTTTTGGGGCTCTAAACTGTATTTTATGCTACGATCAACACGGCTCACGCATCTATCACCCTGTCGGTTAGAATGCAGGACATAAAAGCAATATCTGCCATTGCTATTATATCACATAATTTCCATATTGCAACGGGCCTGGAAGGCCGCACAGCGAAAGATTTACCGGCAAAAGACCGGGTGGGCCAGATTTGCGGCTCATGGCGAAAATTGCATAAACGAAAAACATATTTTGCAATATCCATTTTACGACATCTTTTTCAGGCCGCCGGGACTATACTGTTTTTACCATAATTAGGAAGAATGGCGGTGCGGAAGGGATGTCTAAAAATCATGCGGCTGCCGGTGACCTTGGCGGCCTTGTAATGTCAAGGGTGGATACAAAAGTGGGACGAGCCGTCCTGCATGCGGGGCTGAACATGGTCTTCGGGCTGCTCTGCTCGCGCGCCGTGATTTTCGGGGATTACGCGCCTTTCGGCGTGGCGGCTGTCGCGGCCGGCTCGGGAAGCGGCAGCCTTTTCATGCTCATCGGGGTAACGCTTGGCTACCTTATGCCCGCAGGCGCGCAGTACCCGGCAAAATACATTGCGGCTGCCGCGGCGGTGTTCGCGCTCAAATGGCTGTTTTCCGGTTTCAAGTCGTTTGCCGGCCGCACGGCGGCGAATGCGGCGTTCGCGTCGGTGTGCCTGCTTGTCACCTCGATGGCGATTGTAATCAACGACGGCATGCGGCCGGCCTCGCTGGTCTACTCCCTGGCAGAGACGCTGCTCTGCGGCTGCTCGGTGCTGTTTTTAAGACGCGCGGTACCCCTTCTGCGCACGCCCTCAAAGATGTGGGGGCTTTCGCAGCAGCAACTCATCTGTGTCACCATCAGCCTCTGCATCCTGCTGCTTTCGCTTGAAGGCATCGGGGCGGGCGGCATTTCGCTCGGCAGGGTGCTGGGCATCATCGTCGTATTGATCGCGGCGCGCTATGGCCGCGAGGCGGGGGGATGCATCACGGGGGTGGCCGTGGGCATCATCATGAGCCTCGGGGATAAGGGCATGGTGCATATCCTTGCGGGCTACGGCTTCGGCGGGCTTCTGACGGGCGTCTTTTCACCGCTTGGGCGCTTTGCCTGCGCGGCTGCCTTCATCCTTGCCAACTCCATGGCCGGCCTTTATATGGGCGGGCTTTCGCAGGTTGTGACGGGGCTGTATGAGGTTATGATCGCCACGGTGATCTTCATGCTGCTGCCCGAGCGGCTGCTTTGCCGGATTTCATCGGTTTTCGTGCCGGCCAGCCGTGAGCAGAGCAGCGAACGCATGCGCACGGACGTCTCGACGCGGCTTTTCGGGGCCGCGGGCGTGCTCGAGGAGATCTCGCAGACCATGTCGGAGCTCACCACGCACCTTCGCCGCCTCAACCGCGGCGACGTCTCATGCGTTTTCGACGAGGCTTCGGAATCCGTCTGCAGGCATTGCGGCATGAAAATATTTTGCTGGGAAACGGCTTATAACGATACAATGGGCGTCTTCAACGACATGACGGAGAAGCTCAAATCAAGCGGGGAGCTCACGCGCGACGATGTGCCGCCCCATTTCGCGGTGCGCTGCTGCAAGCTGAGCGATCTGCTGCGCGGCGTCAACCAGTGCTACGCCGGCTATCTCGCAAGGAAAAGCGGCGACGAAAGGGCCGACCGCCTGCGCGGCGTGCTCTCGGAGCAGTATACAAGCATTGCCGGGCTGCTGCGTGATATCGCCGGTGGCTTCTCGGCTACGACACAGAAGGAATTTGCGGGCGGCGAGCGTATCCGCTCGGCATTTGCGGTCTGCGGGCTCGATGCGGGCAGCTCTGCCTGCCGCATGGATAGCCGCGGCCGCGTCACCGTGGAGGCTCAGGTCGCGGCCTCCGGCAGGGGGCGCGTAAGCCGCAGGGAGCTCGTCAATACGCTTTCGGGCGCCTGCGGCAGGCATCTCGGCGAGCCCTCCGTGATTGCCGAGGGCGGCGTTCTCAAGGTGAGCCTCACGGAAAAGCCGGAATTCACCGCGCGCTTCGGGCAGGCGTCGATCGCGCGCAGCGGCGAGCAGCTCTGCGGCGACACCTGCGAATCGTTCCTCAGCAGCGGGCATGCCTACATGATCATGAGCGACGGCATGGGCTGCGGCGGAGGCGCGGCCGTCGACAGCAACCTGACCGCCGGCCTCATGAGCCGGATGCTGCACGCGGGCTTCGGCTTTGATACGGCGATGAGTGTCGTCAACTCGGCGATGATCCTCAAATCGGATGAGGAAAGCTTTGCCACGCTCGACATTGCCTCGATCGATCTTTTCACAGGCGAGGCGGAATTCTTCAAGGCCGGCGCGCCGCCGACCTATCTGCGCAGATCGGGCCGGGTCGAGCGCATCGCACAGAATTCGATGCCTGCGGGCATCCTGCAGGGAACCAAGCTCGAACGCTCCGCGTCGCGCCTGCGCAGCGGCGACCTTGTGGTGCTGCTCTCGGACGGCGCGCTCAACGGCGACGACGCCTGGCTCGTCCATGAAATGGAGGTCTTCGACGGCAGCAGCGTGCGCAGCTTTGCCGGGCACCTCACGCAAAAGGCGAAGGAGCTGCGCACCGACGGCCATGAGGACGACATCACGGTGCTCGCGGCGGTAATCAGCTGAGGTTACAGGGCGAAAACTGGGATTGGCCGGTTTCGGTGTAAATACTAAAAGGATGCGGAGAAGGCCGACAAGCTATCAGAGGGGGATTTCGTGGCGCTTCGCGTCAGCCGTCCCCCTCTGATGTACCCCCAAGCATTGTGGTCTGCTCATCCGCAGATCACAATATAGGAGTTGCTCCGGCGGCGCATGTCCGCCTGCGCAACAAATTTCATCGCTTCGCGGTGCGTATGTAATTTTTGTCTACACTCTGAAGCAGCCTGACGTCCGATCCATCGGATGTCAGGCTGCCTGCGTTTTGGATTTATACTTTTATTGATCTTTCCCGGTGCGTCTGCACTGCACTGT
>JARLHS010000084.1 GCA_031292115.1 Clostridia bacterium
CTTTTTTATTACAAGCTGCTCGATAATTTCTATGATTCGCGCGGGCTTCGCAGGCTCGGCTGCCGGCTGCTGCAGCCCGGGGGGGCTATGATCCACTGGGGCGCGGACAGGCGCGCGGGCGATATCGAGCAGATCGTCGCCGCCTACCTCAGAGAGCAGCGGGATACCGAGCGCAGGGGCGCCGCGAGCCCCGACGAGGCGGCCGACGCCACCGGAAAAATGCTTTCTTCTCTCATGGAGCGCTGCGCGCATGACGACACACAGCGCCGTGTCTACGCGCGCTTGGGCTATTTTCTCGGCCGGTGGATTTATTTCATCGACGCGGCCGACGACCTTGACGACGACCTGAAAAGCGGCGGCTACAACCCGTTCGCATCCGCGTTCTCGCTCAAAGAGGGCTCCGACTCCGCTCCGGCGCTGAAAAGCGCGGAGATGCTGCTTAATTCGTGCAGCTTTGAGATTGCCGCGGCGTACGAACTTCTTGCAAAAGGCCGTTTTTGCAGTATAATAGAGAATATCATCTATCTGGGTATGCCTCAGACACAGAAAAAAGTACTCAGCGGGAAGAACAAAGGGAACAAAAGGATCTGAAAGCATGAGAAAACGCGTATTTCCGGCTTTGATACTGGCTGTATCGATGCTCGCACTGTGCGCCGCGGGGTGCAGCACCTCCGATAAAGGCGCAGGCAAGGCAGTTTCTTCCTCTTCCGGGAGGGTATCCGCTGCTTCCTCGCCCGGCCCTCAGACATCTTCCGGCGCGCCGTCGCAGGCTCAAAGCCGCGCGGGCTCGTCCGCTCCATCTTCTCAGTCAAGCACGGCCGTTGTAAGCACGGCGACAGGCTCCTCCCAGCCGGGCGTGACGGTTTACAAAACGCACGCGGGCATCCCGGTGCTCTGTTACCATGATATCATGCTGCCCGCGCAGAAGGGCAGCGTCAACAATTCCCTTGTCATGACCACCGACCAGTTTGACAGGCAGATGGCCATCCTGAAAAATGCCGGCTACACCACCATCAGTTTCGAACAGCTTAAGAGTTATCTGATTAACGGCGGCGACACGAGGAAAAAAGTCGTTCTCACATTTGACGACGGATACAAGACCTCCTGCACGCTCGGGGGGCCCATCCTGCGCAAATACGGCTTCAAGGCGACGATGTTCATCATCGCCTTTCATGTCAACGCGCCGGATACGCCCGCCGATCTGAAGCACTTTTCGATCCAGTATGTCAGCCGCAAGGATCTTGACGCAAACAGTGACGTATTCACCTACGCGAGCCATACCTACAACATGCACATAGACTTGAGAACACAAAAGAACGATGCCTTATTCAAGGCGGATCTCCTGCGCAGCCGCGAGACGCTCGGGGGCACGACGTATTTTGCCTACCCGTCGGGCGAGTATAACGCAAAGGTGGAGCATACACTGCGCGAAACAGGCTTCCAGATGGCGTTTACAACACACAGAAGGTGCGCACACAAAGGCGAGAATCTTTTTGAGATCCCGCGCATGGAGATCTATTCGACATTATCCGAAAAAGGTTTCGAGCATCAACTGGGCATCCTATGAAAAGCAGAAAGGAACCAAACCATGGCCATGACTGATCCTTACAGGGTACTGGGCGTATCGCCGAACGCGAGCGACGACGAGGTCAAGTCGGCTTATCGGGAGCTTGCAAAGAAATACCATCCCGACAACTATGTCAATAATCCGCTGGAAGACCTCGCCTCCGAAAAGATGAAGGAGATCAACGAGGCTTATGATGAAGTAACGCGCATGCGCAGCGGCGGGGGCGGGCAGAGTTATCAGGGCGGCTATGGCTCGGCCTCGGGCGGCACCGCCGGCTACGGCGGGAGCGGGCGGTATAACGACGTGCGGGCGCTCATCAACGGCGGCAAGCTGGCGCAGGCTGAGCGAAGGCTTGAATCCGTGGCGCAGGCCGACCGCGATGCGGAGTGGTATTTCCTCAGGGGCAGCGTTTTCTATAAAAACGGCTGGGCCAACGAGGCTTTAAACCATTTCCAGCAGGCCGTCAATATGGAGCCTTCCAACCTTGAATATCGCGAAGCGCTCCAGCGCATTACGAATCAGATGAACGGCGGAGGATTCGGCGGCTTCGGAGGCTATGGCGGAGGCAGCCCATTCGGCGGCTACAACAGCGGCAACCCGAACGGCTGCAACGGCTGTGACCTCTGCTCGGCTCTGATGTGCCTGAACTGCCTGTGCAACCCCGGCGGTTGCTGACAACTGGGGGAAGAAGAAGCCGATGCAAAATCAAAGAACGTTCATAGTGGCGCTGGGCGGCATCATGGCCGCGCTTTCAATCGTTCTGATGTTCTTATCGGGCATTGTCCCCGCGGCGGAAATCGCGCTGCCTGCTCTGGCGGGCATCCTGCTTGTCGCCGTTTCGATTGAAGCGGGCTCGCGCTGGGCATTCCTGATCTACGGGGCTGTCTGCGTGCTTTCCGTTCTGCTTGCGCCGGATAAGCAGGCCGCGATCTTTTACATTGTGTTCTTCGGCCATTATCCGCTTGCTAAAAAATACATCGAGGGTATCCATCGCAAATGGCTTCAGTGGGCGGCAAAAATCGGGGTCTTTGACCTGTGCATGCTGGTCGCGGCGGTGCTGTGCGTGTCCCTCACCGGTCTGCAGCTCCAGCTGTCGCAGCGGCTTTACGTGATTGCGATGATTGTGCTGCTCAACGTGACGTTTGTCGTATATGATTTCGCGATTTCACGGCTCATTGTGCTCTATGTCTACAGGCTCAGAAAGGTTTTAAAAATCAAATAGCCGGGCGCAGAAGCTGCAAATCAAATATTCCATCATCAAGACAGCTGTGATACGTCGGGAATATCATAGCTGTTTTATCATTTGCAGGATAGGAAAGCTTATACCCGGTAAAGGAAGGGCGTGATTTCATACTTCTTGAAGTGAAAAGGCTTACACCCGGGTCGGCGGAAGATTTCTTCAGATTCTTTGAGCATATCGCGTTTGCAGACCACCCGGAGTGGGGTTGTGATTGCTACTGCTGCTTTTTCCACGCCGACGATGCCGCGGAGTGGGAAGGCCGCACGGCGGCGCAAAACCGAAAAATCGCCGGCGACATGATTTCATTGGGGAAGATGAACGGCCTGCTGGCATATGCGGATCATGAGCCGGTCGGCTGGTGCAATTTTGATGCGAAATCCAAATTCCCCGGCTTAAAGTTGTTTTACCCCCAGGTAATCGGCGACGGAGAAGAAGACGACATCGGCGCCGTGGTGTGCTTTACGGTAGCTCAGGGATTCCGCGGGCAGGGCATCGCCAGGAAGATGCTCGAGCAGGCATGCGCAGAGCTGAAAGACCGGGGGCTTTCGATCGTGGAAGCCTACCCGGCGACGGAATGCGCCTCGGATGAACAAAACTACCACGGGCCGCTGGGAATGTACCTTTCACAGGGCTTCTCAGTTTACCGGCGGGCGGAAAAAGTAACGGTCGTAAGAAAGACGCTTCGTTAAATATCCGATTCATTTACCCGGGAGTATGGCATATACCAGGTAAATCGGCATTGATTTATTCTGCGTGAGAGCAAAGCACCGGGCGACACCGGCGCTTTTTTCATCGGGCCGGCCGGGAGTGCCCGGCGCCATGTTTTGATTATCGAAAACATTGAAACAGCTTGGTCCTTTTTGAATACTATGTATTATACTTATCTTTGATAGAAACCGCGATGGAGTCACGGTTCCTATCCCCGCCGAAGGCTGGCGCAAAAATGCGCCGCGTTTTTGCAAGATGAGTATCGTACGCCTTTATTCGGCGTAAAACCGATGGGAGCCGGGTAGGCAGCTTCCCCCGTGCAGGCTCCGGGCCAAGCCCTGCCGTGGCATGAATCTCCATACCGTTTCGGCTCTCTCTCCGATTGAATCCCTCAGGCGGCCGTGCGCGGCCGCATCCGATCCGATACCTCATGCGGAAAATTCAGTATCATACCTTTGAGCCTTAAAGGAGGCAAATGATTGTGTGGTTTTGTTGGTGGCCGTTATTGTTTTTGTTTTGCTGTAATGATAACCGGTGCGAAAGGCGCTGCCCGCGCCGGTGTGAATGCCCATGCCCCGAAAGGCGCCCCGAGGAGCCTTGTCTGCCGTTCCCGCGTATGAACGTTTACCGCGACCCTTCTGGATGCAATAAATGTTAGGGGTCTCCTTCCCTTTACACAGGAGAAGCAGCTTTTAGATCAAAGCACAGGCCCCGCCTCCTCAACGGAGGCGGGGCCTGCCGTTTTGCGTCAAGCAGGAGCCTGCGGAATTAAATCCGCAGTTTAATGGGAGAATAGTATAATAGTATTAGCAGCGAAGCAATTCCTGTCACCCTGCGATTCAA
>JARLHS010000085.1 GCA_031292115.1 Clostridia bacterium
AGCAGGTGGATGAAAAACTCGCGCAGCGAAGCCGGAAGATCGGAAACCTCAAGCAGATGCATCAGACGGATAAGGATTCATAACGCAAACGCCGTTTTTCGACGCCGTTCACCGGGATATGCACCCGGATACTTGACAGCGCCCGCTTTTTGTGCTATGCTGAATCAACATTTAAACAAACAAACCGATGACGGAGATAAAGCCGGGCATACGCCCTTTCAGAGAGCCGTGCATTTGCTGTGAGCATGGCGGGGCAGGCCGGTGGTTGGGCTCCCGATGGCGGAGAGAAAGCGGTTTTCCGCGAGTAATATCCGACGTGTCGCAGACGTTACACTGCGGGGGATGTGTTGGCATTCCCACAAAGGCGGAGCCGGTTTCCGGCTCAAGCAGGGTGGCACCGCAGACTGACGTCTGTCCTTGTAGAAATACAGGGGCGGGCGCTTTTATTTTGCCCCAAAAATTATTTCATTAAAGTGGTGAAGCGTTTGAAGAAGCTTTTAATGGGAAACGAAGCCATCGCCTATGGCGCGATGAGCGCGGGTGTTTCGGTCGTGTGCGGATACCCGGGCACCCCTTCGAGCGAGGTGCTCGAAACGGTGGCGAAGCGCAACGACGGCTCGATTTATGTGGAGTGGTCGGTCAATGAAAAGGCCGCGATGGAGATCGCCGCCGGCGCCTCCTACTGCGGAGCACGCGTGATGGTGACGATGAAGCAGGTGGGTCTCAATGTCGCCACCGACCCGCTCATGAGCCTTTCCTACATCGGCGTCAAGGGCGGCTTGGTCGTGCTCGCGGCCGACGACCCGGGGCCGAATTCCTCTCAGACGGAGCAGGATACGCGGCATTTCGCCGAATTTGCGAATCTGCCGGTGCTTGACCCGGCGACGCCCGAGGAGGCCTGCGCCATGGCGAGGGCTGCCTTCGAGCTCTCGGAGGCCATCGGCCTGCCGGTGATCCTCCGGCCGACGACGCGCGTCTGCCACGCGTGCGGCACCGTTGAGCTGCCCGAGGCTATGCCGAAGCATGAGGCGGAGGGCTTCAAAAGGGATTCCCGCTGGGTGATCTTCCCGGCGCTCGCCTATAAGCGCCATCTTGAGCTGGAGGAGCAGCAGAATAAGATCGCGGCTCTATTTGAAAAAAGCGAATTCAACAGCGTTTCGGGCGGAGGGAGCCTCGGCGTCGCGGCCTCGGGCGTGAGCTGCGCGTATCTTGCGGATGTGATTGCGCGGCACGGGCTTTCCCTTAAAATATTCAGGGTCGGCACGCCCTATCCGTTCCCGGAGGGCAGGGCGGCGGAGTTCCTCAGCGGGCTTGACCGCGTGCTCGTGCTCGAGGAGCTTGACCCCGTGGTGGAGGTGGCGCTCACCGCCGCAGCCGCGAAGAACGGCCTTAAAGTGGAAATTCTGGGCAAGACAAGCGGCCATACGCCGAAATGCGGCGAATATTCCTATGAGATCGTCGAGGATGCCCTGCTGGCTTTCTGCGGCCTCACGCCCATGGAGAGGCCGGCGCCCGCCGTGCAGGAGCTTCCCATCCGCACGCCGGTGTTGTGTGCGGGCTGCCCGCACAGGGCGTCGTTTTACGCCGTCAAGGCGGCGATGAAGGGGCAAAAGGCCGTCTTTACCGGTGATATCGGCTGCTATACGCTCGGAAACGCGAAGCCGCTTGATATGGTGGATACCTGCCTGTGCATGGGCGCTTCAATCACCATCGCACAGGGTATCGCGCGTGCGGACAAGAATGTAAAGCTATTTGCCTTTATAGGTGATTCCACCTTTTTTCACACGGGTATCCCGGGCGTGGTCAACGCCCTTTACAACGGGGCCGAACTGACGATTGTCGTGCTCGACAACAGCACCACCGCGATGACAGGCCACCAGCCCCACCCGGGTATCGGGCGCACGATGATGGGGACGGTTTCACAGAAAATCGACATTGTCAAAACGCTTGAGGGGCTTGGCGTGCCGTTCGTGCGGCGTATTAACCCATTTGACCAGCGCCTCGCGGTCGAAACCCTGCGCGAGGCGTCGCAGCGCAGCGGCGTTTCAGCCATTGTGTTTCAGGCACCCTGCATCGCGCTCTTCCACAGGCCGTGCGTTTATGAGGTGGATAGCGCGCGCTGCATCGCGTGCGGGAAATGCATGCGTGAAATCGGCTGCCCGGCGATGTATATCAAAGAAGACCGCAGAGCCGCTATCGACGGCTCGCTGTGTTATGGCTGCGGCCTGTGCGCGGGGCTTTGCAGCGCCGGCGCGATCGGGAAGGTGGAAGGGCAATGAAATACGATATCCTTATCACGGGCGTCGGCGGGCAGGGGCAGGTGCTGGCATCGCGCCTTCTGGGGGCCGCGGCGATACTGGCGGGGTTTTCGGCGCGCACGGGCGAGACGATCGGGATGGCGCAGCGCGGCGGCAGCGTCGTCAGCAATGTCCGCATCGGGGATGAGGCCATGAGCCCGGCCGTGCCGCTGCTCGGGGCCGATCTGATCATCGGCTTTGAAATCTGCGAGACGGCGCGCGTGCTCGGGAGGCTGAAGCCCGGCGGATGTGTGATCCTCAATGATCAGGTTATCCGGCCCGTCACCGTTTCACTCGGGCTTCAGCGGTATGACCGCGACGCAATGCTCGCAGCAATACGCACCCGTGCAGGCCGGCTGATTATAGTGGATGCGGTGCCTCTCGCGCAGGCGGCGGGTGCCGCGAAGGCCGTCAACACTGTGCTGCTCGGAGCGGCCGCGGGCACGGGGCTTCTGCCGCTGCCGCTTTCGGCGCTCAACGCGGCGTTAAAGGCGAATTTGCCTGAAAAATATCTGGAGCCAAATCTCAGAGCGTTCGAGAGCGGCTACCGTTTTACCGGGGAGTGTGTACAATGAACGATCAAGTCTTTGAAAAAATCCAACCACTTCTTGACCGCGTATTTGAAAAGAGCCCGTTTTACCGTGAATTTTACGCCGCCGCGGGGCTGCAGCGCAAAGATATCCGCTCGTCGGAGGATTTTGGGCGCATACCGTTTTCGGATAAAAACGACCTGCGCCGCGCCTACCCCCTCGGCCTTCAGGCCGTGCCGGACGAGGAGGTCGTGCGCATTCATTCCTCCTCTGGCACCACGGGATCGCCCGTCATCATCCCCTATACGAGGAAGGACGTGGAGGATTGGGCCGAAATGTTCTCACGCTGCTACGCGCTCGCGGGCGTTACGCCGCTTGACCGGGTGCAGATTACGCCGGGCTACGGTCTGTGGACGGCGGGGATCGGCTTCCAGGCCGGCTGCGAACGGCTCGGCGCCATGGCGGTGCCCATGGGCCCGGGTAACACCGAAAAGCAATTTCAGATGATGATCGATCTCAAAAGCACTGTGCTGTGCTCCACCTCCTCTTATGCGCTGCTGATCGCCGAGGAGGCGCAGAAGCGCGGCGTGCGCGATCAGCTCTGCCTCAAGCGCGGCATTATCGGCTCGGAGCGGTGGGGCGAGCTGATGCGCAGACGCATCACGGAGGAGCTCGGCATTGAGCTTTTTGATATCTATGGCCTGACGGAAATCTACGGCCCGGGCATTGCAATCGACTGCGAGCAGCATAAAGGGCTTCACTACTTTGATGATTTCCTCTATTTCGAGATCATCGACGGGCAGGGGCACGTGCTGCCCGCGGGCGAATGGGGAGAGCTTGTCATCACAACGCTTGTCAAGCAGGCGGCGCCGCTCGTGCGCTACCGCACACACGACATCACGCGCATCCTGCCCGAAAAATGCCCCTGCGGCCGCGGCTACCCGATGATCGACCGCATCCTCGGGCGCACCGACGACATGATCAAGGTCAAGGGCGTCAATATCTATCCCGGCCAGATCGACGGC
>JARLHS010000086.1 GCA_031292115.1 Clostridia bacterium
AAATCTCCGGTCGCAAGGCAGCCATCGAGGAAGGCGATATCGTCGTCATTCAGGCCCTCCGGAACTTTGCTGCTCCCATAGGCCTCGCCGTATTTCAGGATGCAGGCGACGCGGTTGACAAGCACTGTCGTTTTTCCGCTGCCCGCGCCCGCGAGGATGAGCAACGGCCCCTGCGTCGAGAAGACCGCCCTGCGCTGCTCGGGATTCATACGTTCGTATTCTTTTTCCATGATTGCCCGGCGCAGCGAGAGAAATTTCGTTGGGGTTTCCTGCATCAAAGCACGACCTTTTCTATCATATCCCTTCTATTTTACCTCAAAACGAACACAATTTCAATGTTAGTCGCGTTCAAATTGCATTTACTCTCAATTTGGTGTAGAATAACAAGAGTATCTCGTGGAATACCTCATCCAATTTGTGCCGCCTGTGGCGGTTGGAGGCCCTTTATGGAATTCGGCGGATTTTCCGCAGGCACGCTCGATTTTTTATTTGAAAACAGGATGCATGACAGCCGCGCATGGTTTGAGGAGCACAAAGAGCAATACGTCACGCTCGTGCAGACGCCGCTCCGCGCGCTTGTCGCGGAGCTTGAGCCCGCGGTGCGCAAGCTCGACCCACTGATCGAAGCGGGCCCGTCGGGCAGAAAGGCGATCTCGCGCATTTACCGCGACACGCGTTTTTCACGCGACAAAACGCTTTTCCGCGATTTTATGTGGGTTTCTTTCCTTCGTGATAAAAAACTCGAGTACGAGCTGCCCAGCTATTATTTCGAGATCAGCCAGAGCGGCTACGCCTATGGCTGCGGCTATTATATGCCTGCGCCCGCGCTCATGGAGACGATCCGCGGCCTCATCCTCGGCGGTGACCGGCTCTTCTGCGCCGCGCTTGAGGCCCTTGAGCGGCAGGATCTCTTCGAGCTCTGCGGCGAGAGGTACAAGCGGCCGCGCTACCCCGATCAGCCCGAAAGGCTGCGCAGCTGGCTCGAGATGAGGACTATCTGGTTTGAACGCCGGAGCAATGACTTTAAAACGCTCTTTTCGCCCGATCTCACAGGCCAGCTCATCAGCGGGTATGAGCTTCTGAAGCCCGTCTACGATTTTATGTGCCATGCCGATGAAACGAGAATCAGAAAGGAAGAGATCGGAAATCATTAACCGTTTTTCAAATAAACACTAGCCTTTCGGCCTGTGCCGGCGGCACCGGTCTAAAGATTATGTAAACTGTTTAAAATGAAATTCGCACTATAAAGGAGAAAACTTTATCCATGAATTTTGAAGACCTTCACATTATTCCACCCATCCTGAGGGCTATCCGCGACGAGGGCTACAACACCCCGACGCCGATCCAGGAAAAAGCCATCCCGCCGCTGCTCGAGGGGCGCGACCTGCTCGGTTGCGCGCAGACCGGCACAGGCAAAACAGCGGCCTTCGCCATCCCGATTTTGCAGACGCTTTACGGTGAAAAAACCAATGTGCGCGGCCCGAAGATCATCCGCACGCTGGTGCTCACGCCGACACGCGAGCTCGCGGCCCAGATCGGAGACAGCTTCACGGCCTATGGCCGATACACAGGGCTGAAAAACACCGTCATCTTCGGCGGTGTCTCACAGAAAAACCAAACGGACGCACTGCGCGCGGGCGTGGACATCCTGGTCGCCACCCCGGGCAGGCTGCTTGACCTTCTCGGGCAGAAGTGCCTTTCAATCGAGAACATCCGCTTTTTCGTGCTTGACGAAGCGGATAGAATGCTCGACATGGGCTTTATCCACGACGTCAGGCGCATCATGGCACAGCTGCCCGCAAAACGGCAGACGATGCTGTTTTCGGCGACTCTGCCGATGGAGATCGGCAGCCTTGCGGGCGCTCTGATGAGCGACCCTGTGAAGGTCGCGGTAACGCCCGTTGCTTCCACGGTCGATACGATCGAGCAGTCGGTCTATTTCGTTGACAAAAAGAATAAAAAGAATCTGCTGATCCACCTGCTGAAAAACAGCGACATCGCCTCGGCGCTGGTGTTTTCGCGCACGAAGCACGGCGCGAACAAGCTTGCGAAGGATCTTGCGCAGGCGGGTATCGGATGCTACGCCATCCACGGCAACAAATCCCAGCCGGCGCGCCTGCTCGCGCTTAAAAACTTCAAATCAAAGGATACGCGCGTGCTGATCGCGACCGACATCGCGGCGCGCGGCATCGATATCGACGAGCTTTCCCATGTGATCAATTTCGACCTGCCGGAAGTGCCCGAGACCTATGTGCACCGCATCGGCAGGACGGGCCGGGCCGGGCTTGGCGGCATCGCCATCTCGTTCTGCGACGAGGAGGAAAAGAAGCTGCTGCGCGACATCGAGAAGCTGATCACGAAGCGGATCCCCGTCGTGGAGGATCACCCCTATCCGCTGGTGGGCGGCGCGCCGGAGCCCGAGCCGGCAAGAATGCCGATGAGATTCCCGCCGCGCAGCCCGCACAGGACGGCGCCCGTGAGCACGGGAAGGCCTCAGCAAAGCCACTCACAAAGGATTTCCGTGCGGCCGCCTGAAAGAGCGGCGGCACCCGCCGCACCCGCCGCGCCCGCTGCGCCCGTGCAAAAAGCCCCCGAACGCCCCGCTCAAAAGGCAGCTCCCGCGCGAGGGCCGGAGAGGCCGCCCGTACAGCGAGCGACAAACCCTCCCGCTCCGGTCTCAGGCCCGGCAAAAGAGCCCGCCGAGACAGCCGAGCAGAAGCCTCATAAAAAAATACCCGCGCCGCTGCCCATCCACAAGCCCGAAAGGCCGCCGGCACGCGCGCCTCACCGTTTCATCTGATAATACCCCGGCGGGTATTCAGCGTTCAAATTTCAGGATATCGCCGCGCGCGATCCCGATCTGCCTTGCCTCGCCGGCCGCAAGCTCGAGCACCTGCCGGCTCCCTGGCACCGCACGCCCCGCGCGGCGCGGCTGCATCGCGCACTCGACACGCAGCACCTCGCCTGATGCCGACAGATACACCACGTCGATCGCATACCGCATACCAAACGTATGCACGGCGCCGCACGGGCTTAGAAGTAGCCCGTATCTGTCACCCAGGCTTTTGGTATACATGAGCCCGCGCAGTCTTGTAAAAAAAGAATCGGCGACGTCTATCCTCCCGGCCACTGCGCGGCCGTTGCAGATCGCCCTGCATTGTTTCATCATCAATAGATTCTCCTTGTGAAAAGGTTAAGAACGGGGCTGCGTACCGGAATGCCGGCACGCAGCCCCGCTCTTTTCTGACTCCGGCAACTTTGCAGCATAATTCGGTTGGCCGGGCCGCGCTATACGGTTATACGATTCTCGCAAAAATATAACCTGTTTTTGTACGCTGCCGGAAGCGGCGATAAAAAAGCGGTTGTGTCGCTTATTTAATTGGAGATCCGTATTACATGCTCGCAAAGGTCTGCATGATCCGGAGCATTGCCGGGCCTAGCAGGACGATAAAGAGCACGGGGAAAATAAACGCGACAAGCGGAATCATCATCTTGATCGGCGCCTTCATGGCTTTTTCCTCGGCGCGCTGGCTCCTGCCCAAACGCAGCTGCTGTGCCTGTGTACGCAGCACGTTGCGCACGGGGATCCCCATCTGCTCCGCCTGAGACATGGCACCCGTAAAGGTCTTGAGCTCCTCAACGCTGTTTCGCTCACCGAGCGAGCGCATCGCCTCCCTGCGCGGCTTGCCCATCTGTGTTTCACGATAGACCATCATCAGCTCTTCGACCAGCGGCCCGGATGAATGCTCACACACGCGCAGCAGCGCCGCGTCGAAACTCAGCCCCGCTTCGACGCTGACGGAGAGCAGATCCATCAGATCCGGGAGCTGCGACCGGATGGCATTCTGGCGCTTTTTCACCTTTGATTTCAGGTAATAGCGCGGGATCAGCACGCCGAGAATCATTCCGAAGGCCGCGATGAAAAGCCGGATCATGGGCTCCGCCGAGACAAACGCGGCAATGATGAAAGACAGCCCCGCGCACATGCTGACAATCACCAGCCTCATCACCGAAAACTCCATCGCGCCGATATATACTCCGCCAAGCCGCAGCTCGCGTTCGAGCTTGGTGAGGTTTCCGCTCTGCTTTTGCGTCTTATTGTGCGTGAGCACTTGCATCAGCCTTTGCACGGCAGGGCGGATAAACCGCTCCGTAAAAGGCTTCGCAAGCTCCGCGTTCAGCTCGTCCTTTCCGATGGCGATCGTATCGAGCCGCCTGTGCACCTGATCCCCGCCCACAAAAGAGCGGTGAAAGAGCAGCACGAACACAAGATAGACAAATATCCCGCAAAGCACCGCAGGTAACAGCATGTCGAGCCTCCGTTCGGAATTTAGAATTTGATGTCGACAACTTTTCGGACGACGATAAATCCGATGGATTCGAGCACAAGCGCCACGAT
>JARLHS010000087.1 GCA_031292115.1 Clostridia bacterium
ATCAGCGTGACGTCCACCGTGTTGCCCCGTGTGTGGTTGGAGCCTTTTTCGGGGTTGGCGATATAGACCGGGTCGGGCTTGAAATCCCACAGCTTCTGCTGCGCCCACTGCGGGCGGTAAGCATCCCAGACCTTGAGCGTGTAGCCTTCGGCCTTCAGGGTGCGCACAACAGCCGCAAGCTTGACCGCCGTGCCTCTGCGCAGATAGGCCCTGCTGAAATTATAGATCACAGTGCCCGTGAAGTTGTTTGTCGTCGCATATCTCAGATCGACTGCGAGGGAAGGGATGAATGTCTGAAGATCGACCATGTCGCCGCTTCGCGCCGTCTCGGAAAAAGAGGCGGTGCCGTTGTTGTCGGGAGGATCAGCACCGGGCGCATACGAAACGGAAGAGGAGGGCGAAGCTGCTGCCGTGTGCGACGAAGCCGCAGACGAAACCGCAGACGACGCCGCAGATGAAGCCGCAGATGAAACCGAAGACGAAACCGCAGATGAAACCGCGCTGCTCAGCGTCTTGCCCGCAAAGACTGCCAGGGCGTCGGAGCACCCCGAAAGCGAGACGCAGACGATAGACGCCTCCAGAAAAACAACCGCCGGAAAGAGGTCTTTTTTCAATCTGACAAATAAAAACATGCTGCGGATCCTCTTTCTGTGCCCCTCACCGCCTTATCACGCGGGGTTGGGGCACATTTTTAAGCCGTACCGCCGTGCGGGAAGGGCTTATCATACAGGCCGCATGGCGTTTTCACACTTTGAAATACGAAAGGGGGCAGGCGGGGATATTCCGGCCGATATCAAAAAGGACGAGCAGCAGCGCCAGTGCGCAGAGCAGCGGCTTTGCAACTCTGTGGTTTAATCTGAAAGCCCTGCCGCGCAGCAAAGCGGATAATCCCTCCGCCCAGGCGACGCCCAGGATGGGCGCCAGCACAAAGCAAAACGGGTTATACCGGAAGGCCTGTGCAAAGTCAAGATGAAGCAGGCAGTAAAAAGCCCGCGTCATGCCGCACCCGGGGCAGTCGAGACCGGTGATGCTGCGGAAAATGCACGGGAACAGCACGACTCTGCGCGTATCCACAAAGAAAAGGGCGCCGGCCAGCGCGGCCGTCGCGGCCAGATACCCCGCCGTCAGGGCCGCTTTCGCGCGTGGGCTGGATTTCATGGCGTTTCTCCGTATCAGGTTATATAAAGTCATTATATAACAGAAACGGGCGCCGTGTCAATCAAAAGCAGGGAAATCGCGAGGCAGGCCCGGCTGCCTCTTGCGTCGGATGCGGCGGAGCAAAACCCCCGCCTCAACATAGGCGGGGGTTCATAAGCGGATAATCAGCAGATTATCTGAATATGCTGCCAGCAGTTATGATGGGTACACAGTACCTGTTATCCCGTTGCCGTCCGTCCATGTAATCGAGGAGACTCCGTTCGTGTCTTGTGTAACAGCCGTGATGGAGCCTTTGTTGCCGATGTAGGTTGCGATCGCAGTTGTCCAAGTTGCTGCAGTAGTAGGTGCCGCTGTCCCGGCAGCAACATCCTGCGAATAAACCGCCTGCACGGCCGTATAAGCTGTGCGTGCGTCGGCCTTTGCCACTGAAGTTTTTGCGTTGCCGATATAAGTGGCCATTGACGGAATGAGGATCGAAGCCAGGATCGCGAGGATCGCGATGACGACGATCAACTCAATGAGCGTGAAGCCGCGCTTTTTGCCTTTTAAACCCATGATTTTTTTCAACATGATTACACCCCCTGATAATATTTCTTATATTATTGTTATTCTTTACATTTCAAATCTTAGACAAAAAAATTCAAAAATATTTATTTTTTTTGCGAAATATCGATTTTCGGCCCGGCCCTGCGTCTGCCGTAAAACCATTCATCCCTTTGCGAACAAAAGTAATAATAGCCACCCGTTAGCCATGCCGCTGCGACCGGGCGCTTGCCCGTGACAAAGCAAAAACCCCCGTCTCTGTTGAAGCGGGGGTTCATAGGTGGATAATCAGCAGATCATCTTAATAGGCTGTCAGCCGTTATGACGGGTATACCGTACCTGCAATTCCGTTGCCGTCCGTCCATGTAATCGAAGTAACTCCGTTGGCTGTCTGTGTAACAGCTGTGATGGAGCCTTTGTTGCCGATGTAGGTTGCGATTGCAGTCGTCCAATCAGCTGCAGTAGTGGGCACCGTTGCCGCGGCAGCAACATCCTGCGAGTAAACCGCCTGCACGGCCGTATAGGCTGTGCGCGCGTCGGCCTGCGCCACCGAAGTCTTTGCGTTGCCGATATAGGTGACCATTGACGGGATGAGGATTGAGGCAAGGATCGCGAGGATTGCGATGACGACGATCAGCTCGATGAGCGTGAAGCCGCGCTTCTTGCCTTTTAAACTGTTGATTTTTTTCAGCATAACGATACCTCCTGATAAAATTTCTCTTGTATTATAGTTATTCATAGTATTTTGTGTTTTAGACACCTATATTCAAAAAATATTATTTTTTTTTAAAAACAGCCCTTTTAAGCCCGACCCCTCCGCCCGCATTCGAAGAAACCCGGGCTGTGCCGGGGGGGCTCCAGGGAGAAATTCAATTGATATCAGTGCCGCCGGTGACCGCCCCGTAACTGGCGTCGATCCCATTTGAGTCATGCCAGGTTATCCCGGTCACAGTATTGTCGGCTGCGCTTTTTTCTTCAACCAGAGTAAGCGAGCCGGTGGCATTGCCCATGTAGGTCTTGATGGCGTTATTCCAGCCGACCAATGTCGTCGGGGCGATGCCGGGCGCGGCATCCAGCGTGGTGACGGTCTGCAGAGCGGTGTAGGCAGTGCGCGCGTCGGCCTGTGCCGCCGCGTCTTTTGCGCTGCCGATATAGCGGAAAAACGACGGGATGAGAATGGCGGCGAGAATCGCAAGGATAGCGATGACGACGATCAGCTCGATCAATGTGAAGCCGCGCGTTCTGTCTTGGTAATCTTCGGCTCTTTTCAATAGGATTGCACCTCATGACCAAAATTCATACGTTTAAGTTATTCCGCCTTTTACAGTTTTCAGACACTGCTGTTAAAATAAATTGCGTCCCTTTGCGAAGGCGCCCGACACAAGCCCAAATTCATGACGGGTACGCAATAATTTGCCATTTCAGATTGCATTGGCGTTGAAATCCGTTATAATAGAAAAAGAAAACATTTTAAACCGGAGGAGGCGGGGCTCATGGATCCCCGGGAACTTTGGGTCTTTTATGCGGTGGCGGGCGGCGTGGGGGCCTGTATCGTGCTTTTTGTCGCCGTGCTGATCCACCAGTCGATGGAGGCCTCAAAGAGCCGCAAGGCGGCAGACAGGGCGATGGAGAGCCAGCGCAAGGCGATCGAAGCGCTGGGGAAGGAGCTCGCCGGGCAGCTTGAAGGCTTCGCCTCCGAGTACCTTAACGACGGCCTGATGAAATTTTGTGTCGGCCTCGTGCAGAAGGGGCTTGCGCCCACCGAAGCGGAAAACGGGCGAAGGCTGACTGAATTTGCCGAAGAGCTGCGGCAAGGTCAGCAGGAAGGCATGGAGGAGCTTGCCCACATTCTTTATGCAAAGTTGCGCGAAAACATGCTCGGCTTTACCGCCGCGCAAGGCGAGGCCGCCTCACAGCTCCGGCTCTGCGCCGACGCGCTCGCAAAGCAGATGACGGCCCGCACCGATGAGCTTGAAAGGGCTGCCGGGCCGCAGCAGGAGGCGATCACAGACTTCACGGATGCGTTTGCCGCTTCCGCCGCCCGCACGCAGGAGCTCTCGCAGCGCATCTGCACACTGCATGAAGGCCTTGATACCGTCGCGGCGAGCGTCGCGGCGATGACACAGAATCTTTCGGCGCAGGCCCTTGCCGTAGAGCAGCTCAACGGCGCGGCGGCCGCTTCGCAGCAGGATGTGCAGCAGGCATACGCGCTGCTGGGCCGGAGCTCGCAGGAGGTCTCGCGGATTTTCTCCGACGCGGTGGCCGAAATGAAGCTTTCTTCGGTGCAGACCGCCGCGCAGGTGGTCGACGGACTCAAAGAGGGCATCGACGGCGTCGCCGTGGGGATCGCGCTGCAGCAAAAGGATTTTGTCGAAGTGATGGAGGGCTCGCTGCGCCGGAGCTCGGAGCTGCTTGAGTCAAGCAGCCACAGTCATGTTGACCTCCTTCAGGAGCGTTTCGACGCCACGGTTGAAAAAATAGATGCCATTTCAAAAGCGGCGGAGGAAACGCTGCGTCAGAATTCCGAGCTGTTCGAATCGAGCAGCCGCAGCAATACGGAAAGCCTGCAGGGGGCTTTTGACGCCACAACTGAAAAGATCGGCCTCATTTCGAAGGCAATGGAGGATTCGCTCACCGCTATGAGCGGTCTGATCACCGGCCTTCAGGAATCTGCCGCGAAGAGCTCTTCCGATATCGCGGCCGCCTCAAAGGCGCTGTCGGAGGATATGTCCTTCCGGCTCGATTCGGTGGCCGGCGTTCTTTCAACCTCGCTCGAAAGCGGCTACGATAAAATCGAGATGGGCGCGCAGGCCTACGGACAAACCTTTGCGGGGAGCCTGGCGGCGCTCCGGGAGCAGCTTGAGGAGCAGCTCCGGAGCATCTCAATCAATGCCGCGGGTATCCAAAGCGAATCTGAAAATCTCAACAAGGCCATCCTCAACTCAAGCGAGAATTTCGGCAAGGGCTTGGATGTCGCGCTCAACGATGCGCTTTCGTCGTTTGACGAAGCGCTTTCACAGATTGTGGAGAGGGTCGCCGAAACGGCGAAAAGCGTCAAGGAAGCCTCCGACGCGCTGCCGGCTACGATCCGCGTAATCAAGGCCTCGGAAGTTTGAAAGATCCATCTTTCAAACGGGAGTTTCGTGCCAAAGGATAGCCATAACGCTGATGAACGGGACGGGGGTGCGCGGCGATGGGCGCTTTTAATGCATCGAGGCTGCGCGCGGTGGCGGACAGTGCCGCAAGGATGCTGCCGCTGCCTGCCGATATCGTGCGGGGCGACGAAGAAGCGCAGGGGCGCCTTGCGGAGCTTGTGCGCAATTTTGAGGGCGTCGGCATCCTCAAAATCCCCGCACGGCTGCTGGATTATGCCTTCAATATCGCCTCCTCGCTCGACGAGCGCGATTATGCGAGGCTCCGCCGCATTGTGGAAGTGCGGGCCGGAGCGGGCCTCTTCCGCGTCGGACTGCGCTATTTTGAAGAGAATCCCGACGACGGGCGCGCGGGCGCGCTTCTTGAGCTGTGCGTGCAGTGGGCAAAGGCGAACAGCCCGACTCTTTTTGAAGGCACGCCGTTCGCCCTGCTCGAATGCCCCGTGAGCGAGCTTGCCCAAAGCATTGCCGGGCATATGCCCGGGCCGGAGGAGGACATGCGGCGGTTTTTCGACAGCTACGGGGTCGTGGCCGGCACCGCCTTCTGGCAGCGCACGCTCTATGCCTATTTCACCACCTGCGAGCCCGGCGCGGTTACGGCGCAGAGCAGCCTCTTTATCGAATTCGCGCAGGCGTCGCGCCCGGAGTACCTGCTGCCCTGCCTCGCCAATTATGCAAAGCTGCGGCTTACAAAAATGGACGACCGCATCAACAGCCTCATTGTCGACCGGTTCGGCACGGAAAACGAACACTTCGGGATGGAGATGCAGGAGAAGCTGCGGCGCTGGGCCATGCTTCACGACCTCGCCGGCAGGCTGGGCAGCCGTAGAAGCCTGCCCGTTTATGCCGCCTGCGCCGATTGGCTCATCGACATCGACACCTGCGAAGACGGCAGCATCCATATAGATTTCGGCGCGTGCTTCGTCGTCGAGCCTCCCGAAGGGGGCAAGGCCTTCCTGTACCGCCGGCGGCTTTATCTGGAGCTTATGCGCAAGTGGGAGGAAAACGGCAGCCCGGAGGGCTTTTGGCCTCTTCCGGAGGGCTACGCCACCGTGACGGCGCGCGATATGCAGCTTGGGATCGACAGCGCGGAGATCGCGCGGCTGGATTTTTCCGAAACCGACCTGCTCTACGCGGTGGATATCATAGGGGAAGGCATGAAGACGAAAGAATAACGGTGCCGGGGAAAAGGCTCCGCTTTTATGCGGGATACCTCATCGGGCTTAAAAAAGGGGTACTGATCACATTTCGTGCTCAGTACCCCTTTTGAAAATACGTAAAATATCGCTTCCCGCTACTTGTGCTCCGCCTGTTTGCGGTGCGGGCCGGGGCGCCTGCGGCTGTGCGCCTTAGGGTGCCCGTGCTCCGCCGAATGCGGCTTATTCGGGCGCGGCGCCCGCTCACTGCGCTGCGGCGAAGCGGTGACGGGGTGGGGCGCGATGAGAGAGAAGTCAATCTGGCCCGTCGCCACGTCTGCCCGGGCGACAAAGACCGGAAGACTGTCGCCAAGCGCGTAGGTCTTGCCGCCGCCCACGAAGCACATGCGCCTTTCGTCGTAGTCGCACGGGCCGGGCACATTTTCAGGGCGGCAGAGGCCTTCCACCGTGTTATCAAGCCGCACATAGAAGCCGAACGGCCTCACCGAGCAGATCAGTCCTTCAAAGCTCTCGCCGAGGTGCCGGCTCATCCACTCGGCTTTGTAGATCGATTCGCAGTAGCGCTCCACCTGCATGGCAGTGATCTCATTCTGCGAGGAGCTCTCGGCGGCATCCTGCGTAAAGGAGCGGTAGCGTTTCACAATGGCGTCCCCAGGGCCCTGCGTGACGATATCGGTGAGGATACGGTGCGTGGCGAGATCGGGGTAGCGCCGGATGGGCGACGTAAAGTGGCAGTATTTTTCAAGCGCAAGGCCGAAATGGCCCGTGCAGTCGGGGCTGTAGTGCGCTTTGGCCATCGCGCGCAGCACCATGCCCGAGAGCACCGCGCCCTTGCCCGTGGCGTCGGCCTTGTGCAGCAGCTTTGCGAAATCCTGCGGCTGCATGTCGTGGCGGATGTCTCTGGTGTCGATGCCGGCCGCGCGCAGAACGACCGCGAGCTCGTCGAGCTTCTTTGCCTCGGGGCGGTCGTGTACGCGGTAGACAAGCGGCATGCCGAGGCCGGAGGCGTAAGTCGCGACGGATTCGTTGGCGCAGAGCATAAATTCTTCGATCATGATCTCGGCTTCGCCCTGGCTGCGGCGCTCCACCGTTACGACCGAGCCGTTTTCATCCACGGTGATCTTGCAGTCGTCGCTGTCGATGTCGACGGCGCCGCGCGCAAGCCGTCTGAGCGTCAGAGTGTGCGCGAGCGCACGCATCATTTTAAGCGAAGGAGCGACCTGAGCGTATTTTTCCTGCAGGGCATCGTCGGCGCTTGCGTCGAATATGCGGTTGATCTCGCTGTAAACGCCCTTTACGCGTGAGCGGATGACGGTTTTTTTGATTTCACAGCCCTGCATCGCGCCCTGCGCGTCAAGCTCCATGAGCGCGGTAAAAGCGGGCCTGTCCTCATTCGGATTGAGCGAGCAGATGCCGTTGGAAAGCTCCTTGGGCAGCATCGGGATCACGGAGTCGGCGTAATAGATCGAGGTGCCGCGGCGCAGCGCTTCCGCGTCGAGCTGCGAGCCCGCCTTGACATAATGCGACACGTCGGCGATGTGCACGCCCAGCAGCCAGCCTTCACCGCGCTTTTCGAGCGAGATGGCGTCGTCGAGATCCTTGGAATCGGCGCCGTCGATTGTGAGGATGACCGAGCCGCGCAGGTCGAGCCTGCCGGAAAAATTCTCCGTGCGGGCGGCTGCCTGCCTGGCCTCGGCAAGCACCTCCGCAGGGAATTCCCGCCGGATATGCAGCCGCCCCAGCACCGCGCCGCAGCAT